>CAYSCF010000008.1:59609-61795 GCA_964429305.1 uncultured Sandaracinaceae bacterium
CTCGGGAGAAAGAGGTATGTCCGACGGCGTCTCGGTCGCAGTCGCGGTGTCGGGCTCGGCGTCTTGAGCCGCGGCGCGCGCACCCCGCCCGCCGAGCAGCAGAAGCGCTCCGAGGGCCAGGGTTGCGAACGCGCGGACCATTCCGCGCATGGTACGCGCCCTTTCCGGCCATCTGCTACCCTCAGAGACACCGAACGTGGCGGGCAGTGCCGAGATTTTGGTCGTCGACGACGTCGAGGCACGTCGTCAGGCGGTCGTATCGGCGCTCGCTCGCGAGCACGGTGGTCCCGCCGACCTGGTGCATCACGTGGCCTCGCGCGAGGCCGCGCTCGCGCATCTCGCAGCGGGGCGCGTGGCCGTCGTGCTCGTCGCCTGCGGAAGCCGCGCCGACGAAGAGCTCTCCACGATCCGGAGCCTGCGCGTCCTCGCGCGCGCCCAGACCACGACGATCGTCGCGGTCGCCCACGGCGAGGTCGATGCGCGCTCGCTCTTCGAAGCCGGCGCGGACGACGTGGTCCGCTGGGCCGGCTCTTCGCCGCGAGCGGACGAGGCCGAAGAGCTGCGTTTTCGCACGCGGGCGCACCTCCGCGTGGCCGACACGATCGCCGAGCTCGCCGACAAGGAGCGCGACGCGAAGGCGATGCTCGAGCTCACGCAGACGCTCAGCAGCTCGCTCGACTTCAGCGAGATCCTCTACACGGTCGTGCGTCGCATCGCGGAGGTCGTGAACGTCGATCGCGTGAGCATCGTGCTCGCGCCCGAGACGACGCCTCTCGAGGGACCGCTCTCGTTCGGTTACGTCGTCGCGGCGAGCGACAACCAAGGCATCACCAATCTCCGCATCGAGCTCGAGAAATATCCGGAGATCGTCGAGGTGCTGCGCACGCGCAGAGCGCTGACGATCCACGACGCCAAGACGCATCCGGTTCTCGAAGGCGTGCGCGAGTCGGTGCCCGAGGCCGCGCTCGGCGCGCTCACGTTGCTTCCGATCATGTGGCAGGAGGAGGCGATGGGCGTGCTCTTCCTGCGCGCTGCCCCTTCCCGTGGAGCGCTCCGCGCGCGCGAGGTCGAGTTCTGTCAGATCGCCGCGAATGCCACCGCCGTCGCGCTGCGCAACGCGCGCGTGATGCAGACGCTGCGCGATCAGACGCAGCAGGTGAACTTCGCGCGCTTCGAGGCCGAGCGGCGCCTGCGCGCGCTCAAGCGCTACGCGAACCTGTTCACCTCGGCGGCCGATGGTCTCGTCGCCGTCGATCAGAACGGACATCTGCTCTTCGCCAATCCACGTGCGTTCGAGATCAGCGGTCTCACCGAGTCGGACGTCGCGCAGAAGCCGCTCTTGAACCTGCTCGCGCTCGACGATCGCCTGCGCATGCTGCGCATCTGGCGCGGCGTGCGGCAGACGGGCAGCTATCCGCGCGACGTGGATCTGCACGTCGATCTCGCGTCGGGCGTGCGCACGTTCAACTGCTCGTTCTCGTCGCTCATCGAAGGCGACGGCGCCGTGCTCTTCTCGTTCCGCGACGTCACCAAGGATCGCGCGGTCGCGGCCGAGCTCGCCAAGACGAAAGAGTTCCTCGAGTCGCTGATCGACGCGAGCGTCGACGCGATCATCGCCGCCGACATGCACGGCCGCATCCTGCTCTTCAACACCGGTGCCGAGCACATCTACGGTTGGCCGCAGGCGGAGGTGATCGGCAAGATGCACGTCACCGAGCTCTATCCGCCCGGTGGCGCGCGCGACGTGATGCGCATGCTGAAGGCGCCTGGGCACGGAGGCGTCGGTCGGCTCGAGCCGATCCGATTCGATGCCGTCGATCGCCACGGGCGCCGCGTGCCGATCACGCTCTCGGCCGCGATGATCCTCGACGAGATGGGGCGACCCTACGCGACGGTGGGAATCTTCACCGACCTGCGCGAGAAGCTGCGCGTCGAGGAGCGACTGCAACAAGCGCAGGAGAAGCTCGCGATCTCCGAGAAACAAGCGCTCATCGCCGAGCTCGCAGGCACCGCCGCGCACGAGCTGAACCAGCCGCTCACGAGCGTGATGGGCTACGCGGAGCTGCTCGCGCGCAAGACCACGGCCGGCACGCCCGAGCATCGTGCGGCGAGCGTCATCGCGAAGGAAGCGGAGCGCATGGCGGACATCGTCCGCAAGATCGGCAAGATCACGAAGTACGAGACGA
>CAYSCF010000009.1:0-60578 GCA_964429305.1 uncultured Sandaracinaceae bacterium
TAGTCGAGCGACTCCATCCAGTGGTTCTCGAGCTGGAAGTTCCAGTGATCGCAGGGCGGCGGCGTCGCATCGATCACGAGCGCCTCGTCGTCCGCGAGCTTCCAGTACGAGTGGTAGTAGGCGATGTCGGGCACGCCGCCCATCGAGTCGCTCAGCGCCTGATCGAATCGCGGCAGCTGGTTCAGGTGCTTGTCCTTGAAGCCGTCGACCCACATCGCGAACATCATCGATGCGCCGAATGCGAGCATCCCGGTGCTCCCGAAGCCCGCGTCGATCTTCGCCGCAGTGAGCGTCTGATCGTGCTCCTTCGGCCCGCTCGTGCGCACGAGCTGCAGCTCGGCGAGGGTCTCCGTCTTCGGATCGAGCCGGCTCTGCCGCACCATCATCGAGCCCGTGTCGTCCGACATGCGCAGCCAGTTCTTCGCCGACGCGGGACGCTCTTTGCTGAGCACGAGCTCGAAGCTGCCGTCCGGCTCGAGCACGAGATCGCGCGCATCGATCGTCCCCGCGGGCGGCATGCCGCGCGACTGGCCGTAGTCCCCGATGAGCGTCGCGAACTGCAGGTAGTGCACCGTGTTGCGGCGCCCGCGGATCACGTAGTCGTACTTGCCCGAGACCGACGCGTGAAAGTAGTGATTGTCCGGGTTGTCGCCGCCGAGCTTGATGGTCTCGTGCACCGGCCGGCGCAGCACGGGCGCGAGCGGGTCCGCGTACTCGACGAAGGCTTCGAGCCCCGCGCGCGCCAGCCGCGAGAGATAGCGATATCCCTCGGCGCGCGTGAGCGGATCCGCTGGCCCGGTCTGGATGATCTTGCCGGCGTCGCGGAGCCGATCGAGCAGCTCGTTCCAGGCGGTTCCATCGATGACGCGTTGATTGGATCGATCCTCGGGTGAGCTCATGAGGACCCTGCGGTAGCGGGCCGACCGAGGCCCTGTCAAGCAGCGTCGGCGCGTGTGCGCGTCGCCACGAGCGGACCTCGCGTTGCCCCTCGCGCGCCGCCGTGAGAGCTTGATGGACGAAGCGAAGCGAGCTGGCGCCCTGGTGCATTTCGCTTCGTGTGGATGGGGGATCGTATGGACTGCGCTTCGAGACGACTTCTGGTGCCGGCATGTGCGCTCGCGCTCTGCGCGCTCGCTGGTTGCGCGACCTCGACCGATCTCGTCGTCGGTGGCCCCGACGGAGGTGCAGGGCTCTTCAACGGCTCGTGCAACGAGTCGGTCTCGACCAGCGGATTCACGTTCCGGTATTGCGCCGACTACGTCGGTCTCACCGCCGACCAAGTGAGCGCGATCCAGTCGGTGTGCGCCGCCGGCGCGGACGCAGGAACGGGCGTGTCGGTCGCCGGGACCTACTCCACCGGTATCTGCGATCACACGGGCTCCGTCGGCGGCTGCGCGATCGCGTCGGGCGGCTTCTCGTCGACGCTCTGGTGGTGGACCGCGATGGGTGGCATGGACGTCTCGCAGTACATGAGCCAGTGCACCGCCGAGCACGGCACGTGGCTCGCTCCTTAGCGAGACACCGAATCAGTGCGGGCGCACACGCGGCACGCCGAAGCGCGCGATCAGCAGCGCGATGACTGCGAGGCTCGCGAGGCCGCTGACGACGGCCACGCCGATCGCGAAGCCCGCGAACCCGTGGCTGGTGTCGGCCTGCCCGATCGCGAGCGCGATGGAGGCCCAGCAGAGCACCGCGAGGTACACGCCGTCGGCGAAGCGAAGCGCGACCAAGAGCCCGAGCACGAGCGCGACGGTGAGCATCACGATCGCCCACGGCGTGTCGTACGCCGAGCCGCCATGCGCGACGATGGCTTCCGAGGCGTTCGCGATCATCGCGACCGAGAGCCAGCCGAGCAGCATCGTGAACGGTGCGAGCACCAGATGCGGGCTCGGCACTTCGCCGCCGCCGATCGCGCAGCGGCGGACGAGCGCCATCGCCACCACGAGGTTGGCCGCGAGCACGAGCGCGGCGAGCGCCGGGTGATCGGTCGTGAACGTCACGATCCACGCGCTCCCGAGCACGTTCGCGAGGATGAACGGCGGCGCGAGACGATCGTGCAGCGTGATCTCGCGCTGCGACGGAAGCAGCGCGAAGATCGCGTAGGCGGTGAGGCTCAGATAGATGGCGCCCCAGATGGCGAACGCGAACGGCGCCGGCGTGAAGAGCGTGTGGTAGCGGTCGCTCAGCGTCCGGATGTTCTCCAGCCCGAGGCCGAGGTGCTCGTAGAGCGCGTTGAACGCGACGTTGGCGATCACGGAGATCAGCGCGAGGCCGCGGAGGGACTGGAAGTGGCTCATGCGCGAATCGCTCCGCAACGAGCGTGCCTCGCGCGCCGCGGCCCGATGCGCCGATCTGCTGGCGCGATCCGAGACGCGCTGCCACGCCCGTGACGGCTTGGCATCCCGGCCCTAAGGTGCGCGCGTGCGCGTTCTCGGGATCGAGTCTTCGTGTGACGAGACGGCGGCGGCGGTGGTCGAGGACGGCCGCGTGCTCGCCGACGTGATCGCGAGCCAGATCGCGCTTCACGCGCCGTACGGCGGCGTCGTCCCCGAGCTCGCGTCGCGCGCGCATCTCGCGAACGTGGTGCCCGTGATCGAGGCGGCGCTCGCCGAGAGCGGCGGGCTCGATGCGATCGACGCGGTCGCGGTGACGCGCGGGCCGGGGCTCGTGGGCGCGCTGCTCGTCGGCATGTCGGCCGGCAAGGCGATCGCGTGGTCACGCGATCTTCCGCTCGTCGGCGTCGATCATCTCGTCGCGCATCTGTTCGCGGTGGATCTCGCACGCAAAGGCGAGCCGTCGCCGGCGCCCGAGCGTCCGTTCATCGGCCTGCTGGCGAGCGGCGGGCACAGCGCGATCTACGAAGTACGTGACGTCGACGACGTCGAGATGCTCGGCCAGACGCGCGACGACGCGGCAGGCGAAGCGTTCGACAAGGCCGCGAAGCTCCTCGGGCTCGGCTATCCCGGTGGGCCGGTCGTCGATCGTCTCGCCGCGACCGGTGATCCGTCGCGCGTGCGCCTTCCGATCCCGATGGCGGCGCGCAAGGACTCGCTCGAGCTCTCGTTCTCCGGGCTCAAGACCGCCCTTGCGCGGCGCGTCGAGCAAGAAGGCATTCCTTCTTCTCCGCAGGCGATGGCGGATACGTGCGCGGCGTTCCAGCAGCGTGTCGTCGAAGCGCTCGCCTCGCGCGCCGTCCGGGCATGTCGTATCCGGGACGTGCCGCGGCTGGTGCTCGCGGGCGGCGTGGCAGCCAATCGAGGGCTGCGGGCGCGAGCGGCCGAGCTCTGCGCGCAGCACGGAATCGCGCTCCACGTTCCGCCGCTCGCTTCGTGTACGGACAACGCCGCGATGATCGCGCACGCGGGCGCGTTGCTCCTCGCGAAAGGAAAGCGCGACGACGCGTCGATGTCTCCGTACTCGCGCGCGCCCGATCTGCGACGCGGCAAGTTCGCCGCGAAGCGGGCCTGAGATCAGCCGCCCGCGAACGTGATGGTGACGTCGCCGCCGCTCTCGCTGCACATGCCCGTGCCGGGCGTGCCAGCGAAGCACGCGCACGTGCTCGGGCAGTCCTGCGGGAAGTCGGTGCAGCTCCACGTGTCGGGCTCGCCCGCGACGTCGGACTGGAATCGCTCGCAGTACTGTGCGCCGCGCTCGCAGTAGAGCGTCGAGCCGCACGGGAAGCCGAGCGCCGGGCAGCCGAAGAACTCGTGCTGCCATGTCCCGCCCTGACACTGCACCTCGTTGCAGATTCCGCCGCCGCACGGATCCGTGCACGAGCCGCACGTCGCTTGGTCGACGCCGCACGGGTGGCCGACGAGCGTCGACGGATCGTCGGGGCACGTGAACGGCGGCGAGTCGGGTGCGCCGGCATCGAAGAGATCGACACACGACCAGCCGCTCGGCGTGCAAGTGCAGTTCGGCCCGTGCAACGCCAAGCCCGAGCACCAGCACGTCGGATCGGGCGAGGTGCCCGAGGGGCAGATCCATGCGCCCCCTCCGCAGCTCGGCTGGACCGCGACGTCTCCGCAGACGTGGCTGCCGTCCACGAACAAACAGGAGAACGGTGGAGGATCGCCGGGTCGACAGACCGCGCCGACGTCGCCCACGGGGCCCGAGTCGACACGATCGCGCGTGTGATCGTCACTGCAGCCCGCCACCATCCCGAGCACGGCGAATCCGAACATCGTGCAAGCGCGCATCGTCGACCCCGTTCGCGCGGCACAGTGCGGCGCAGCAACGGCAGACGATGCGAGCCGCGTGCCGACTGATAGGCTCCGCGCATGGACCGGCGTGCGTTCGCCCTCGGCTCTCTCGCAGTGCTCGCGCTCCCGACGCTCGCGCGCGCGCAGCGGCGCGAAGAGTGGTCCGGCACCGGCACGCCGACCGGACGCGTTCCGGCCGATCCCGAGCAGCTCACCGACGAAGAGCGCAGCCACGTCCCGGTGCTCACGCTGCCGCGCCACGTGCATCTGGGTCGCCCGTTCGATCTCGTCGTGCAGATCGGTCTGCGCCCGCACGAGATGTCGAGCGCGCATCACATCGACTGGATCGAGATCGACGTGGACGAGCGTCGCGTCGCCGTGATCGATCTGAGCACGGACGTTCCGTTTCCGATCGTGCGGGTCCCCATCGTGCTGCACGCGGCAGGCACGCTGACTGCGCGCGCGCGCTGCAACCAACACGGCGTCTGGATGACGAGCCGTCCGATCGCCGAGGGCTAAAGCAGGGCGTTCGCAGTCCGCGCGCCGTTGCGCGGCATCACCGCGCGGCGTGCGATCGCGATCGCGAGCACGACGCTCATCGCGAGCACCGTCTCGGCGGCCGTCGTTCGCACGAGCGTCGAAGGATCGGCGAAGGTCCACGCGCCGAGCACGAGCCCCGCGGCACCGAGCAGCCCGACGATCGCGATGCCGCCCGGGATCGCCGGGACGCGACCTCGCACGTGACCGAGCAGCCACGCCCCGAGCGCGATCGACAAGCTCGTCGCGACCGCGGCCGCACGTCCGGCGGGAGCGAGCCCCGCACCCTCGACCACGAGCACGGCCGAGATCGCGAGCATCGTGAGATCGTCGAGAGCGCTCGTCGCGCGATAGGTCCGCATGCGCGTCGCCCCCACGCTCACGAGCGCGAGCGAGAGCGAGAGCGGGCCGACCGGCTGCGCGAACATCGGCCACGAGAGCAAGCTGGGCGCTCCGTCGCGCGCGAGCGCGCCGAGATCGGCCGTGCCGACGGCGACGGGCAGGAGCCCGAGCGCAGCGGCGAGCCCGAGGCTCGAGAGCGCCGCCATCGGGACGGCGCGCATCTCGCCGCGCGCATCGACGAACGCCAGCGTCGCGCGCAACCCCGCGAGCCCCGCGATCACGATCGCCGCCGAGGGAAGCAAGCCCATCACCGCGAGCCGCACGATCGCGTACGCGAGCGCGACCGAGCACGCTGCGCGTGCGATCATCGCCGCCGAAGGCCGCTGCAGCGCTGCCGCCGGACGCGGCGCTGCATAGTGGACCGACGTCATCGGCATCGCGGCGAGCAGCGCGATCCACACCAAAACGATCGCCAGCTGCACCAGCCGTGCGAGGTCACGCGCCGCGTCGTCGTCGTGTCGATCACCGAGCGTGCACAGAGCGGTGCGCTCCGCTTCGCCGGCGCGCGACACGACCAGCGCGATCGATGTCGTCCCTTCGGGCACCGACGGCGTATCGCCCGGCACGAAGTGGGCATCGCCATCGCCGAGCAGCGCGTCACCGACGGTCAGCCCGAGCGCGGCGCCGCGTCCGTCCGACGCGACACTGGCGATCTCGAGACCGCGCGTCGCTTCGCTCGCCCACGTCACGCCGAGCACTCGATCGAGCGAACGATCGGATGCGTCGATCGCGCGCGGAGGGACGAAGTCGATGACGATGCCCGCCTCGTGGCCGAGCACCGCGCCGGGCTCGCCGTCCCACTGCGCCTCCTCACGGACCTCGATGCGCCCGCGGAACGTCGACCGACCGAAGTGCTCGAGGAGCGTCCGCTCCGGCAGGGGGACCTCGATGCGATCTTCGGCGACGGCCTGCGCCGGAAGATCTTCCGAGATCGCCTCGGGCGCTGCGAAGGGCCGCGAGAGCTCGCCGATCAAGCGGACGTGCACACCGTGATGGATCGCGAAGGGCCCACCCTCGATCACGAGCGGATGGCCGGGGTCGAGCTCCGCAGGCCCGGCGGAGGTGATGTCGAGCAAGTCCGCCTCGCGCGCCTCTTCGCACCCGAGCGTCGAGCCGAGCGCGAGCACGCAGAGATAGAGGTATGGACGCGCGAGCACGAGCCCCGAGAATCGGGCGGGAGCGCGGAGATCGTCCAGAAAGAGGGGAACGCTTGCCAATCGGGCCGTGTTGCCTCACGAATCCGCTCCCCTCGGAGGTTCTCATGAGCTCGGTTCGCAATGTCCCCGTCCGGAATGTCGTCATCATCGGATCGGGCCCGGCCGGCCTCACGGCTGCCATCTACGCGGCGCGCGCGAACCTTCGACCGATCTGCGTCGAAGGCATGATCGTCGGCGGCATCGCGGGCGGTCAGCTGATGATCACCTCGACCGTCGAGAACTACCCCGGCTTTCCCGAGGGGATCACGGGGCCGGATCTGATGGCGAAGTGGAAAGCGCAGGCCGAGCGCTTCGGAACCGAGATCGTCTCGGGCACCGACGTGGTGAAGGTCGACTTCGGCAAGAAGCCGTTCACCACGACGACCGACGACGGTCGCGAGTTCCACAGCAACGCGATCATCATCTCGACGGGCGCCAAGGCGAAGTGGCTGCACATCCCGGGCGAGAAAGAGCTCGAGAGCAAGGGCGTCAGCGCGTGCGCGACGTGCGACGGCTACTTCTTCCGCAACCAGGACGTGTGCGTCGTCGGCGGCGGAGACACGGCGATGGAAGAGGCCTGCTATCTCGCGGGGCTCTGCAAGAGCGTCACGATCGTGCATCGCCGCAAGGACTTCCGCGCGTCGCGCATCATGCTCGAGCGCGCTCGGAAGCATCCGAAGATCAAGTGGATGCTCGACGTCGCCGTCGAAGAGGTGCTCTCGCAGGGCGAAGGCCACCAAGAGACGATCGCGGGCATCCGCGTGCGGAACCTGCTCAACGGCGAGGTGATGGTGCACCCGACGCAGGGCCTCTTCATCGCGATCGGTCACGAGCCGAACACGCAGCTCTTCAAGGGCGTGCTCGACATGGAGGACACCGGCTACCTCAAGACCGTGCCCGGCACGACGCAGACGAACGTCTCCGGCGTGTTCGCGTCGGGCGACGTGCAGGACCACGTGTATCGCCAGGCCGTGACGGCCGCGGGCACGGGCTGCATGGCCGCCATCGAGGTCGAGCGTTACCTCGCCGCCAACGACCTGCTGGTTCATTGAGGCGATCGCGATGACCTACACGCTCTACTACGCGCCCGGTGCCTGCTCGATCTCGCCGCACACGGCGCTTCGCGAAGCGGGGCTTCCGTTCGAGCTCTCGCGCGTCGATCTCGGAAAGAAGACGTACGAGGACGGCGCCAAGAACTATCTCGACGTGAACCCGAAGGGCTACGTGCCCGCACTGCGGGTTCCGGATGGGCGCGTGATCACCGAGAACCTGGTGATGATCCAGTACATCGCCGATCAGGTGCCGGAGAAGAAGCTCGCGCCCGCGCCGGAGAGCGGCTGGGATCGGCTGCGCTTCGCCGAGCTGCTGGTGTTCATCTCGACCGAGCTGCACAAGGGCCTCGGGCCGCTCTACAACCCGAAGGCGAACGACGAGCTCAAGGCAGCGGTGAAGGGCCGCCTCGTGACGCGCTTCGGCTATCTCGCGTCGGTGGTGGGAGAGAAGAAGTACCTGCTCGGTGACGACTTCAGCGTCGCAGACGGGTACGCCTTCTATTGTCTCCGCGGCTGGAAGACGGTCGCCAAGGAGCCGTTCCCCGGCGACGTGTTGCCGGGTTACTACGCGCGCCTGTTGGCGCGGCCGTCGATCCAGGCGGTGCTCGCCGCCGAGAAGATCGAAGGATGATTCAGAGGGGCGCGAAGCCCGCGCCGGCGACGAAGCGCTCGAAGTAGTACGTCACGACTCCGTCGTGGCTGAGCATCGAGTGCTTCACGATCATCGGTGTCGTGAACGCCGCCGCATCGAGCGTGGCGGTCGTCTCGTCGAAGAGCAGCCACTCTGGATGACCGAGCGTGCCGAGGCCGCTCTCGATCTCGCCGCCCAGCGCACGTGAGTTGGCATCGGTGCTCCCGACGTCGGTGTAGACCATCGCGAAGCGCAACGGCGATGCGCTCGCGGGATCGAAGCGCGACAGCTGGTGCGTGGTGAAAGCCTCGTACGTCGGGATGTCTCCGTAGAGCGAGTCGAAGAGCATCACCTCGCGCGCATCCACGTGGCCGTGGTCGAGCGAGTCGGCGACCGCCGTGTAACCGCCCGAGTGACTCGCGAGCACGACGAGATCGAGGTCCGCGACGGCCGTCGGGCGGCCGAGCATCGCGCTCAGATGATCGGCGAAGAGCTCGTCGAGCAGCGCCGCCAGGCCATCGTCGTTCGCGAGCGAGCCGGTCGCGCTGCTCGACTGATCGTAAGCGACCTCCACCGCGATCAGCATCGCGTTCACGTGCGCCGCATCCAGCTGATCGATCAAGTGATGCGCCGTCCGCGTGGCGCCGCCCGGCGTGCACGCGCCGTCCACGCTGCCGATCGTGTTCAGCACGCAATTCTGGAAGCCGTGGAAGTAGACGACCGCGCCTTGCCGCGCACAGGCGTCGTATCCGGCGGGCACGTGGACCGCGACGTCCGGATGTGCCGAGCCGGGGAATGCGCCGTGCGCGAGCGAGAACGAGAGAGGCGAGGAGAGCGTTACCGGGCAGCCGTGCGGCGCATCGGGCGCTGCGAACGCATCGGGGACTGCGAACGCATCGATCGCAGCGGGCGCATCGCGCGGTGCATCGCTGCCTGCATCGGCGGCCGCGTCGGGGCTAGCCATCGGCGAGCCACACGCGAACAAGAGAAGCGCGAGGGCCGGGCGAACGCTCACGCGATCGATGGTAGCGCGATCAGCCGACTCCGCCTTCGAGCACGATCACATCGGGCCCCATGGCGGCCAGCGCGCGCAAGCTCCGACGTTGCCATGCATG
The DNA here is from genome assembly GCA_964429305.1 of uncultured Sandaracinaceae bacterium. Classification (GTDB taxonomy): domain Bacteria; phylum Myxococcota_A; class Polyangia; order Polyangiales; family Sandaracinaceae; genus JBBSAT01. The sequence continues at coordinate 9,136 of CAYSCF010000009.1, forward strand.
CACTTGGCTGTGGACGAGCACGAGGGAGTAGCGCTGCGCCACCGGCAACGCCTCGATGCGTAGGACCCACGACACGATGTCTTTGAAGCAGCTCGAGCTCATGACCTCGAGGTGGCGCAGATCGATCCGCAGCTCGCGCGCGCCCACGCGTACGCACTCTTCGTGCATCCGCGTGAAGAGCACGCCGAGCGTGTCGCCCGCCGTCGCCTCCGCCGCGCCTCGCAACCGCAGCGTCAGGCCCGGTCGTCGCTCGAGCTCGAACGTGCATCCTTCGACGCGTACATCGTCGAGCGAGAAGTCGTTCGTCGGACGGTGCACGCGCGTCATGCGCGGGCGCGAGCCCGTCTCGTCGAAGACCATGCGCAGCTTCGCGGCGAGAGTGATGGGCTGCGCGACGTCACGTCTCGCAGTACGCGGGATGGACAGAGCGGCTGTCAATGCGGGCTCCGAAACACGAATGATTCTCGCAGACGCGCCACACCCGCTCACCCGCTGGGGGTGATGCCACGCGCCCGACTCGACTCTCTCGGCGCGCGACGCGCTCGGCATTCGCGGGTAGGGTGGCGGCCATGCCGAACGCCCGTCCGCATCCACCCGCCGCTCCGCACGGAAGCCTGCGCGAGGTCCTTCCCGACGTGTTCTTCGTCACCGGCACGATGGCGATGTCGGTGGGCATCGTACCGGTGCGATTCAGCCGCAACATGACGGTGATCCGCGAGGGGACGCGTCTCGTGCTCGTGAACAGCGTGCGGCTCGACGATGCGGGGCTCGCCGCGCTCGATGCGCTGGGCAAGGTCACGGACGTCATCCGTCTCGCTGGATTCCACGGCATGGACGATCCGTTCTACGCCGAGCGATACGGTGCCAAGGTGTGGGCGCTCGCGGGGCAGAGCTACGTGAGCGGCTTCGATCCGAAGGCGCCGACCTACTTCGAAGCGCATGCGAGGCTCGACGACGAGCTGCCGATCGAGGGCGCCTCGCTCTACCGCATCGCGGCGCGCGTTCCCGAGGGCATCCTCGTGCTGCCGAAGCACGGCGGGATCGTCGTGTCGGGCGACTCGCTGCAGAACTGGGCGGCCACCGACGAGTACTTCAGCCTGCTCGGAAACGCGATGATGCGTCTCGGCGGGTTCCTGAAGGCCCACAACGTGGGCCCCGCGTGGCTGCAGAACGGCAAGCCGCCCAAGGGGGAGCTCCAGGGGATCCTCGAGCTGCCGTTCGTGAATCTCCTTCCGGCGCACGGCACGCCCGTCATCGGCGGCGCGCGCGAGCTGTACCGACCGGCGATCGAGCGCGCCGTGGCTACGCTCTGACGATCAGACGGGGATGGACTGCGCGAAGCGAAAGAAGTCGCTCGGATCGATCGCCGCTTTGATCGTCCGCAGGCGCGCGAGGTTGTCGCCGTAGTACGCCTGCTGCCAATCGGGCAGACGATCGTCCATGTAGTTGAGGTACGCGTGCCCGTTCGCGTGCGGACGCATCGCTTCGTGGAAGCGATCGAGCCACGCGATGTTCGCGTCGATCACGTCCTGCGTCGAGTGTGCGGCCCAGTGCGTCGAGTACTGCGCGAGCGCGAACGACGTGCGGTGGAAGAACGCGGTGTCCGTCGGTGCGACGCGATTGATCGCGCCGCCGAGCGCGTCGAACGAGATGCCGCCTGCGCCGCGGGCGAGCAGCGGATCGGCGCCGCGCGCCTCGACGGACGTGACGAGCGCGTCGAGGCCGGCTTCGCTCAGCGGCGCGGAGAAGAAGTCGGAGTGACCGACGTGATCGCGTCGGCCGAGCGTGCCCGTGGGCGTGACGCTCGGGAGATGACACGTGTCGATCGGGCGATCGTTGCACGAGGCTTCCACGAGCATCGTCTCGAGGTACGCGCTGCTCGTCGCGTGCAAGCCGCGTGAAGGTTGGCCGATGCTCGCGTCGAGAGCGGCGAGGTGCGTGCGCAAGCTCGCCTCGTCTCCCGCGAACACGCCCGCCATGCCGACGCCGTTCGTGCTGCCAGCTGCGTTGAAGTGCACCTTCGACCAGAGCTCGTCGGGAACGCTCGTGCACCAAGACTGCCAGCCGCGCATCACGGCGCGCGCGCTCGTCCACGGCCAGCTGCACGAGAAGCGCACGAGCGCGCCGATCGGATGCGTGCGGAACGTGAAGGACGTGACGACGCCGAAGTTGCCGCCACCGCCGCCGCGGCACGCCCAGTAGAGATCCGCTTCGTTCGACGCGTCGCACGTGCGTACGTTCCCGTCGGCGGTGACGATGCGCACCGAGAGGATCGAGTCGCAGGTGAGGCCGAGCTTGCGACCGAGCACGCCTTGTCCGCCGCCGAGCGCGAGGCCGGCGATGCCGACGCTCGGGCACGTGCCGCCCGGGATCGCGACGTTGCGCGGGCCGATCGCCGCATAGAGATCGACGAGCTTGGTGCCTGCCCCGACGACGGCGCTCTGCGCGGCGTCGTCGATCGCGATGGCGCCCATCGGGCCGACATCGCACACGAGCCCCGTGCACGTGGAGTAGCCCGCGTAGCTGTGGCCGCCGCAGCGCGCGGTGAAGGGCAACGCGTGCGCCTGCGCGAAGGCGATGCAGCGCTGCACGTCGGCCTCGCTCGCACAGTAGGCGATGCCCTGCGGATGGACGTCGTCGAAGCGCGGATCGTAGAGCTGATGCGCGAGCGCGTATTCGCTGGAGCTCGGCCGTACGAGCCGGCCCTCGAGCGATGCTGCGAACGCATCCCAGTCCGCATCGGTCGCGGCGGTCGTGGCCGTCGGAGGTGTCGACGGCGGCTCGGGCACGGCAATAGAAGAAGGAGATGCGGCGACGGAAGGAGGAGGAACGGGTGGCGCCGTAGGTGTCGACTCGGTGCCGCAGCCCACGTACAGAGCCGTCGTCCCGATACCAACCTGCTGGATGAAGTCACGCCGCTTCATGGTCGCGATGGTAGGGCTCGCCACGGGTCGGATCGAGTGTCAGCATCGGCGCCATGCGAACACTTCGTGGTTGGGGAATCATCGTCGCGTTCGGTCTCGGAATGATCGCTGCGCCTGCGAGCGCGCAGATCTCGATTGCTGCGACCGAGACCGCGCTCACCGAGAATTTCGACTCGCTCGTGAACAGCGGCACCACGCCCAGCGGCGTCGTGCCGAGTGGATGGTCGTTGCTCGAGGTGGGCTCGAGCGCGACGACCGTCGATCAGATGTACGTACCCGGCACGGGCAGCCTCGCGACGGGCAACCTCTACAGCTTCGGCGCGACCGGCAGCACCGAGCGTGCCCTCGGCATTCTCCGCAGCGGGACGAACAATCCGACGATCGGTGCGTCGTACGCGAACGCGACGGGAGCGCCGATCACTTCGGCAACCATCTCGTTCACGGGCGAGGAATGGCGCGTGGGCGCTTTGAATCGTGACGCCACGTTGACGTTCGAGTACAGCGTCGACGCGACGTCACTGTCGACGGGAGTGTGGCTCCCCGTCAGTGCGCTCAACTTCTCGCGCCCGGACACGGCTGGCGCAGCGATGAGTGCCGAAGACGGCAACAGCAGCGCCTTCCGTGATGCGCACAGCGGCACGGTGAGCTTCGCTTCGCCGATCGCAGCCGGTGCGACTTTCTGGATCCGTTGGTCGGACCAGGCGACGAGCGGCACGCACTCGGGTCTCGCCATCGACGACTTCTCTCTCACGGCACACGCGCTGGTCGTCACGCCGACGGGCACCGTCGCGTTCGACGTCTTCTTCGACGCGAACGCCAACGGCACGCACGACACGGGTGAGACGGGCATCGGCGGCTGGGGCATCACGCTCGACGCGGCCACGTCGCACTCCACGGCGGCCGACGGCAGCGCGACGTTCACGAGCGTGACGAGCGGCACGGCTCACGTCGTGACGAACATGCCTCCAACTGCGGCGGGCACCTGGAACGCGACGGCTTTCCCGACGACGGTCACGACGACGACCGGTGGGACGACGACCTATCACGTAGCCATCACATGCACGTGCCCCGACGACGCGGACCTCTGCACGAACATCCCGGTCTGCAACGCAGGCGCGTGCGGCGTGCCCACGCAGATCAACTGCAACGACACGAACGGATGCACCGACGACTCGTGCGCTGCGGGCGTCTGCATGCACACGAACAACACTGCCACGTGCGACGACGGCAACATGAGCACGCGCAACGACGTGTGCGGCGGAGGCTCGTGCGCCGGCACGCCGTTCACGTGCACGCTCGGCGTGTGCGAGCTGATGTCGATGCCCAACGGCACTGACTGCACGATCGTCTACGCCGACTCGAGCATGCCCTGCGGCGCGAGCGGCTCCTGCGATCACTGCGCGGGTGGCGCGAGCATGTGTGTCGCGAACGCGTGCCCCGTCGACTCGGGTGTGGATGCCGGCAGCGATGCCGGGACGGATGCAGGCAACGACGCAGGCAGCGACGCCGGCATGGACGCGGCGGTCACCAACGACGCAGGCGTCGATGCGGCAGCCGGGAGCGATGCGGGCGTGGACGCGGCGAGCGGCACCGACACCGGTGTGGTCGTCGACGCGGGCACGCACGACGCGGGCGCGCGCGACGGCGGCCCGGACAGCGGACGCGACGGAAGCGTCGGTGACGGATCGGTCCGCGCCGACAGCGGCACGACGACGCCGCCGCCGAGCATGAACTGCGGCTGCAGCACGTCGGGACGTGGCACGCCGTCGATGCTCTGGCTCGGTCTCGTCGGCCTCGTGCTCGCGGCGCGCAAGCGCCAGCGATGATCGCGGATCGATGAAGGAAACCAGGAATCTCCCCTGATTCCTGGATCCTTCTCATACACTGGTGTTATGTTCAGTATGTGCGCTCCGCTCTTCTGCAGCAGCTTCGTTCGGCGACCGAGCGTCCGGAAGAACGTCTCGCGCTGAGCCATCCGATCGACGACGTCCTGTCGGGAGGAATCCTGCGGGGCGCCGTCGTCGAGATCGCCTCGCCTCGCGGTCGCGCGCGCGCCACTTCGTTCGCGCTCTCGGCGTGCGTCGCCGCGCAGCGAGAGGCGCGTCGGTTCGGCAGCACTGCGCTCTGTGCGTGGATCGATCCGACCTGCTCTCTCTATGGGCCGGGCGTGCGCGCACGTGGTGTCGATCTCGCACGCTTCTTCGTCGTCACGCCGTCGCTCGAGCTCTTGCCGCGCGCGGCCGTGCGCGTGACCGAGAGCCGCGCGTTCTCGCTCGTCGTGGTCGACGTCACGTCGCTCCCTTCACTCGATCGCTTTCCGACCATCGTGCGTCGGCTCGCGCTCGCGACGAACGGCACGGCGTGCTCGGTGCTCTTGCTCACCGATCTCGAAGCGCGTCGCAGCATGCCGCTGCCGACGTCGGCGCGCCTCGAGCTCTCGCGGACGCAGTCGGATGCGATCACGCTGCGCGTCGCGAAAGATCGTCATGGTCGCATCGCGGCGGCCGCATCCGTTCCTTGGCGTTGACGTGCGCCGCGTGCTCGCAGCGGTCCTGCCCGACGTGGCGCTCGTGCTCGCGCGACGTCGCGTGCCCTCGTGCACCGATCCGATGGCGGTCGTCGTCGATCCCGAGAGCGCCATCGTGGCCGCCGTCGATCCGAGCGCGCAGCGACGCGGCGTGAGGATCGGACAGGGCGCTGCGGCGGCGACCGTGCGCGCCTCGGGGCTGCGCATCGTGCACGTCCCACGAGACGAGATCGTGGGCGAGCTCGAGCTCGTGCTCGAGGTGCTCGCCGCGTTCGGCCCGACGGTCGGCCATCGCCTCGAGCGCGAAGATCCGAGCCGAGAGCTCGAGCCCACGTTCTACGAAGACACGGCATGGGTGGACGTCACGGGTGCGACCACGCTCGCGGGCGGAGAGCGAGCGCTCGTGCGCGCCGTCTTCGATCGGATCGACGCGATCGGTCATCGCGCACGCCTCGCGCTCGCGTGCGGCCCTCACGTCGCGCGTGCGCTCGCGCGTCACTCCGAAGAGAGCCCGGTGATCACTCGGACGATCGATCACGAGCGTCGGCTCTTCGCGGTGCTGCCGCTCCACGCGCTGCCGCTCTCGACGCGCGCGCGCACGTTCTTTCGCCGCGTGGGTCTCTCGCGCATCGGCGATCTCGCGCGCTTGCCGCGCGAGCAGGTGAGCGTGCGCCTCGAAGATCCGATCCGAGCCCGCATCGTGATGGATCTGCTCGATCATCGCGACGACGCGCCGCTGCTCGCATGGGTGCCCGCGCGCATCGTGAGCGAGTCGCAGTGCTTCGAAGAAGGCGTGGAGGGCACGGAGGCGCTCTCGTTCGTCTTGCGCGGCATGACGTCGCGTCTCGCGATGCGTCTGACTGCGCGCGGCGAAGCGACGGGCAAGCTCGCGCTCACGCTCGGTCTCGATCGCTCGATCGTGAAGATGACGCACGGCGAGGACGCGAGCGTCGAAGTGGTCCTCACGGTCGCGCTGCCGGTGCCGCTCGCCGATGGCGATGCGCTCTTGCGCACGCTCACGCCGCCGCTCGATCGGCAGGAGCTGAAGGCGCCGGTCGTGCGGTTGGAGCTCGTGCTGGAAGAGATCGCGAGCGCGCGACGCGATCAGCTCGATCTCTCGCGCGGGCGCGGCATCGATCCGAACCGGCTGCGACATCTCGCGACCGAGCTCGGCGCCGAGCTGGGGGAAGGGCACGTGGGGTTCTTCCAAGTGCTCGATGCGCATCGACCCGAGCTGCGATCGAAGATCGTGCTGGACGGCACGGCGATCCGCACGGCGCTCTCGCGAGAAGAGACGCGCGTCGTAGGCGAGCTCGGCGAGACGATCTCGCCCACGCGTCTGTTGCCGGAGCCGGTGCCGATCGAGAAATTCGTCCGCGGCGCGCGCTTGATGGTGAGCGGCCGACCGCATCGCGTGGAGCGCGTGGTCCCGCTCGCGCGGCTCGAGCGTGTCGAATGGTGGGTCTCCCCGGTGACGCGCGAGTACGTGCGCGTGTCGCTCGTCGCCGAAGAGGGAGGCGAGCGCAGCGAAGCGCTCGTGTTCCACGATCGCATCGGCGAAGGCAGCTACCTGCACGGCTGGATCGAGTGACGGAATTCGTGGAGCTGCTCGCGCGGACGTCGTTCTCGTTCCGCGAGGGCGCATCGCACCCGCACGAGATGATCCTCGCGGCGAGCGCCAAGGGCATGAGCGCGATCGGCATCTGCGATCGCGACGGGCTCTACGGCTTGCCGCGCGCCGAGCAGCAGTCGAAGGAGACGGGCCCGCGTCTGATCGTGGGCGCCGACGTGACGCTCGAGCGCTCGGACCGAGCGCCGCACGGCTCGGTCGCGCTGCTCGTCAAGGATGCCGCGGGCTACGGGTCGCTCTGCCGTCTGCTCACGCTCGCGCACCAAGGTCACGAGAAGGGAACGGCGGGCATCACGATCACGCAGCTCGCCGAGCATGCGCCAGGCCTCGTCGCGATCGCTCCGCTCGATCGAGCGCTCGTGCGTGATGGAGACGCCGAGCTCGCGGTTCTGCACGAGGCGTTCGGCGACGACGCGTTCGTCGCGGCGTTCCGCCATCGCGAGCCCTTCGACACCGCGCGCATCCGAGCGGCCGAGCGTGCCGAGACCGCGTTCGGCGTTCACGCGATCGCTTCGGCGCGCCCGCTCTATCACGATCCCTCGCGGCGACCGCTCGCGGACGTGCTCGCGTGCATCCGTCTCAGCACGACGCTCGACGAAGCGGGCACGCGCATCGCGCAGAACGCGCAGCGTTACCTGCGGAGCGACGCCGAGATGCGCGCGCTCTTCGCCGATCGCATTCCGTGGGTCGAGCGCACGAGCGAGATCGCGGCGCGCTGCGCGTTCCGGCTCAGCCACATCGCGTATCGCTTCCCGGGCGAGGTGGCGTGCTTGCCGGGCGAGAGCGCGGACGCGGCACTGCGCCGCTACGTCGAGGCGTGCATCCCGACGCGATATCCCGATGGCATTCCTACGAAGGTGCGCGAGACGATCGAGAAGGAGCTCGCGCTCATCACGAGGATCGACGTCGCGCCGTATTTCCTGAGCGTGCGCGAGATCGTGGAGATGGCGCGCGCGAAGGGGATCTTGTGCCAGGGGCGCGGCAGCGCGGCCAACAGCGCGGTCTGTTACGTGCTCGGCATCACGGCGGTCGATCCCGATCGATCGCACATGCTCTTCGAGCGATTTCTCTCGGCCGAGCGCGCCGAGCCACCCGACATCGACGTCGACTTCGAGCACGAGCGACGCGAAGAAGTGATCCAGGAGATCTACGCGAGATGGGGACGTCATCGCGCGGCGATGGTGTCGGAGGCGATCTGTTATCGCGGTAAGAGCGCGCTGCGCGAGGTCGGCAAGGTGTTCGGGCTCGCGAAGGACCAGCTCGATCGGCTCACGGGGCTCGTGTTGCATCTCGATCCGGAAGGAAAGAGCGAGGGGCGCATGCGCGAGGCGGGGCTCGATCCGAGCGATGCGCGCTTGCAGCAGGTGCTCGCGCTCGCGGCGGAGATCGAAGGGATGCCGCGCCATCTCTCGATCCACTCGGGCGGCTTCATCTTGTCGTCGGAGGCGCTCTCGTCGGTGGCGCCGATCGAGCCGGCGCGCATGCCCGACCGCACGGTGATCCCGTGGGACAAGGACGACATCGAGACGCTCGGCTTCTTCAAGGTCGACGTGCTCGGCCTCGGCATGCTGACCGCGATCCGCAAAGCGCTCGCGCTCGTGCACGCCCGCGAGGGCAAGACGGAGAAGTTCGATCCGATCGAGGCGCTCGCGAGGATCCCGCCCGAAGATCCCGACGTGTACGGCGCGATCCAGCGCGCGGACACCGTGGGCGTGTTCCAGATCGAGAGCCGCGCGCAGATGGCGATGCTCCCGCGCCTGCGGCCGAAGAACTTCTACGACCTGGTGATCGAGGTCGCGATCGTACGACCGGGACCGATTCAGGGCGACATGGTGCATCCGTACCTGCGGCGGCGGACGGGACAGGAGAAGGTCGTCTCGCCGCATCCGTGTCTCGAGCCGATCCTCGAGCGCACGCTCGGCGTGCCGCTCTTCCAGGAGCAGGTGATGGAGATCGCGATGAAGGGCGCGGGCTACTCGGCGGACGAGGCCGACGCCTTGCGGCGCGACATGGCGAGCTGGCGACGCAACGGCAAGCTCGCACGGCATCAGTCGAAGCTGCTCGCGGGGTTTCGCGCGAAGGGGATCTCGGACGACTTCGCGGAGAAGCTCTACAAGCAGATCCACGGATTCGCCGAGTACGGTTTCCCCGAGTCGCATGCGGCGAGCTTCGCGCTGCTCGTGTACGCGTCGTCGTGGCTCAAGTTCCACCAGCCGGCGGCGTTCGCGTGCGCCCTGCTCGACTCGCAGCCGATGGGCTTCTACTCGTCATCGTCGATCGTGCAGGACGCGCAGAGGCATCGCGTGACGGTGCGCGCGCCCGACGTGTGCGTGAGCGAGTGGGACTCGACGCTGGAAGAAAATCGGCTCGGCTGCGCCGAGCACTCTCGTCGGGACGAGCCGCCTGTGCTGCGGCTGGGATTGCGCGAGATCCGTGGGCTCGTGGAGAAGAACGCGAAGGCGATCGTGGCGGCGCGCAACGAGCGACCCTTCGCAAGCGTGGACGACATGGTCGCGCGCGGGCGTGTGTCGTCACGGGATCTGGAGGCGCTCGCCGAGTCGGGCGCGCTGGTGTCGCTGATCGCCGATCGACGCAACGCGATGTGGGCGTCGCGTGCGCCGCGCGCGCCGGGGCTCTTCGAGGGCGTGACGATCGAGGACGCATCGATGCCGGTGCTCGAGCCGATGCCGAGCTACCAGCAGCTCGTGCTCGACTACGAGAGGTTGGGTCTCTCGATCGCCGATCATCCGATGAAGCACGTGCGCGCGGAGATGCGTCGAAAGCACGGTGTGGTGGTCGCCGAAGATCTCGCGCGGCTCGCGCACGGCACGCGGGTCACGGTGGCGGGGCTCGTGATCGGTCGACAGCGTCCGGACACGAAGACGGGCGTCACGTTCGTCACGCTGGAGGACGAGACGGGCGTCGCGAACCTCGTCGTGTGGCGGGCCGTGTTCGATGCGCACTGGCACGTCGCGCGGCACGCGACGGCGATGATCGTGCGTGGCGTGATCCAGCGAGAGGCGACGGTCGTGCACGTCGTCACGCATCGAATCGAGCCGCTGCTCTTCGATCGCATCGACGTCAAATCCCGCGACTTCCATTAGGAGTCACTCCACACCCACCCAACCCACGGAAATCACTCCGGTCCTGCGGCTAGATGCGCAATTCGTCACCGAGTGGTGAATCAGACTCGTTTCCCGCGGTCTGACACGAAATGCGCATCTACCCGCCAGTTCCGCATCGTTTCGCGCGGTTACGACCCTGTGGAGTGACCCCGATCGCTTGACGCGATCTTCGTGGTCCTGGGAACGTCGCGCTTTCGTGCGGTTCTTGGTCGCTTCGGCGCTCGCTTGTGCGGTCCTGTTCGGGACCGTCGCGCAAGCGCGCGCGCAAATCCCCGTCGAGCTGATCGGACGATCGGTGCGCGGCATCGAGCCGACCGCCGAGACGCCCGCGGGGGTGACGCTCGCCACGCTCGGCATCACCGCAGGCGCTCGGCTCGATCGCGCGCTGCTCCGATCCGCGACGCGACACCTGCTCGACTCGGGCGAGTGGGCCGAGGTTCGTATCGACGCGCGTCCCGAGAACGGTGAAGCCATCCTCGTCGTCGCGCTCGTGCCTCGCGTCTTGCTCACGCGCATCGAGCTCGTCGGCAACGAACATCTCTCGGATACCGAGCTGCTCGAGGCGCTGCACCTGCGCGCGGGCAGCGAGGTGATCGGCGGACAGCTCACGCCGATCAGCACCGATCTCAAGGACCTCTACGCCGAGCGCGGCTACCTCGACGCCACCTTCGACGTCGAGCTGCGCTCGACCGATACCGCCGCGCGTCGCGTGCTCCGCGTCGTCGTGCGCGAGGGCCAGCCAACACGCATCGCGCGCATCGAGGTCCAAGGCGACACGTTGCCCCCCAGCGTGGATCCGACGATGCAGCCCCTCGCGCCACTCGGATTCGGAAGCGGTGACGCCCTCGATCGACGACGGCTTCCGACGGGTACGACCGCGCTCGAACAGCACCTGCGGCAAGACGGCTATCTCGAAGCGCGCGTGAGCGATGCTCTCGTCCGCTACGAGGGCGACAGCGCCGTGGTCACGATCCCCGTCCATCTCGGTCGTCACTACCGCACGGTCATCAACGGTTTCGAGCCGCTCTCGCGCGCCGACGTCGAGGACACGCTGCACCTCGATCGAGAGCGCCTCTCGCGCGCCGTGCTCTCGGACATCGAAGGTCGCGTGCTCGACGTCTACCAACGGCGCGGCTTCGCCGATGCCCAGGCGAGCGTTCGTCGCGTCCGCGATCCCGATCGAGAAGACGATCCGTCGGCCGCCGTGCTCGAGATCTCGATCGTCCCCGGTGCCCTTCTTCGCGTGGTGGGCTTGAGCTTTCCGGGCGCCTCGCACTACACGAGCGACTTCCTCCGCGACCAGGTCCGCAGCTATCTGGAAGAAGATCTTCCGAGCAGCGCGCCGTTCTCGCCCGTCGACTCCGACGTCGTCGATCGGCTCGGTCTCTCCGGGCGACCCGAGATCGAGGCGCGCACGATCCAGGCCGACCACGAAGACCTTCCCGACACCGTCTACTACGAGGCCACCTATCGCGAGGCGGTGACCCACATCGCCGAGCTCTACGAGGCCGACGGATTCCTGACCGCCGAGGTGGGCCCCGCCGTGCTCGAAGAGCTCGGCGACGGTCGCGCGATCGTGACGATCCCCGTCACCGAAGGCGCGCAGACGACGGTGTGGGACGTCGGCGTCCGCGGGAACGAGACGCTCGCGTCGAGCCGACTGCTCGATGCCGCGCACATCTCGCGCGGCGATCCGTTCGGCCATCTGCCCCTCGAAGAAGCGCGTCGACGCATGGTCGAGCTCTACCAAGAGCGCGGTTATCTCTTCGTTCGCATCGATCCGCGCGTGCATTTCTCCGAGGACGGGCAGCGCGCCGAAGTCCTCTTCGAGGTCGTCGAGCGCTTCCGCGTGACGGTCGGCGAGATCCGCGTGGTCGGCGCCGTGCAGACCAGCGAGAGCCTCATCCGCGAGCGTCTCGCCTTCCGGACGGGCGATCTCTATCGCCCCTCGATGATCCGTCAGAGCGAGGAAGCGCTGCTCTCGCTCGGCATCTTCGCGTCGGTGCGTATCGCCGCCGAGGATCCGGATCTCGCGGAGCTCACGAAGCCGATCATCGTGACGGTGAGCGAGCGAACCGCGCAGGAGCTCGGTCTCTCGGGTGGCATCGGCACCGGAGAAGGCGCGCGAGGATCGTTCGAGTACTCGTATCGAAATCTCTTCGGCTCGGCCATCACGTTCAACCTGCGCCTGCAGCTCGCGTATCAGTTCTTCTTCCAGGACGCCGAGCTGCAGCAAGCGATCACGAGCCTGCAGCTGATCGATCGTCTCGAGCGGCGCATCACGATCGGCTTCACCATCCCGCACATTCCGGGGGCGCCGAACCTGCGTGCGTCGGTCGATCTCGTCGATCTGCGCGACAACTACCGCGACTTCGGTCTCGACAAGGACGGTCTCGTGCTCACGCTGACGTGGCAGCCCGAGCACGCGTTCGTCGGGACCGTCTCGGGCGAGCTCGAGCGAAACAACATCTCGCTCTTCAACGCGCAGAGCCTGCAGGCGTATCTCGCGACACCGGCCGGCATGATGCAGCAGCGTCTCTTGCGCGCCCCGCAGGGCGAGTCGGCGATCGCGAGCGTGCGCGTCACCGGCACGCTCGACTTCCGCGACAGCCCCTTCACGCCGACGAGCGGCTTCTACGCGTCGGTCACGGGCGAGTACGCGCACACGCTCGTCACGCAGATGGCCGAGGACTTCAGCCACTTCATCAAGGTCAGTCTCACGATGAGCGGCTACATCCCGCTCGCGACGGGCTGGGTGATCGCGCTCCAGGTGCGTGGCGGCCGCGTCTATCACCTCGAGGCCGGCTCACGCGTCTACCCGAACCGCGCGTACTACCTCGGCGGCGTCGACACGATGCGCGGCTTCCTGCAGGACCAGGTGATCCCGCAGGACCAAGCGGACGTCTTGCAGCGTGCCAACAACCTGAGCGGCGCCGATCAGCTGCTGCATCCCGGCATTCCGGCGGCCACGCTCGACCCCGCATCGATCGTGCGTACCGGCGACTTCTTCTATCTGCTCCGCGCAGAGATCCGCTTCCCGATCTCGGGCGACGTGCAGGGCGGCATCTTCACCGACATCGGCAACGTGTGGGCCGTATGGGAGAGCGTCGATCTGCTGCGCCTGCGCTACACCGCGGGCGCGGGCATCCGCCTCGGCACGCCGGTCGGCCCGATCGCGCTCGACTACGGCATCAACCTCTCGCGCAACGACGCGATCGGCGAGCCCTTCGGCGCCTTCCACTTCTCGATCGGGCTCTTTTGAGAGGGACGCTGGCGCGTCCCTCGACCGACCGGCAGAGCCGGATCGGTCTCACCCTGGCTCCGCCTCGCTTCGCTCGCGAGCGGGAGCGCTCGTCACACTCGCTGACCCGATTGACGCCGTGACCCTCGTCCGATCGCAGTCGCTCAGATGCTTTTGATCACACGCGCTCGAGGAACGAGCTGCGCAGCGTCTTGGCGCCATCCGGAAACGCGACCGTGATCGCGGCGGTCTCGCCGCTGCCGACGACGGCAGTGACCCTGCCCTCTCCGAACTTCGAGTGCCGCGCCTTCTCGCCGATCGCGAACGGGGCCGCCGGAGGTGGCTTGAACAGTGACTTGGTCGATGCGCGCTTCGATCGATCGCGCAGCGTGGCTTCGAGCGCCGCGCGCAGGCTCGTCGCTTCGGTCTGGAGCGTCTCGCGCATCGAGGTGCGCTTGATCTCCTCGATCACCACGCGAATCTCGGCGTCGGTCGCCGTCTCGACGCCCGCGCGCTCGTTCGGCCCACCACGGACGAAGCGCCAGAACCGGTTCACGTGCTCTTGATCCGGATCGGCAGCGCGACCCGTCTCCGGATCGATCGGCACGTCGCCGAACGGCTGCAGCAGCAGCTGGCCGCCGTACGTCGCCCACGCGAGCGTGCTCCCCGACGGTGAGAACGCGACCGGCGAGTCGGGCAGATAGTGGCTCGCCCATGGCAGCGGGATCGCCTCGCTCGTCTGCACGTCGAGGATGACGAGGCCGCCCTCGGCCTCGGCCGTCGTGATCGCCGCGTAGCGACCGTCCGGGCTCACCGAGAACGAGAGCGCGTGCGGGCCTTCGGCGGCGAGCACCTGCACCGCGTCGTCGGGCGCGATGCGCACCAGATGCGCGCCGTGGAGCGCGGCGATGCCGTGTTGCGTCCACGCGATGCGGCCCGAGGTCGGCTCGCCGTCCTCGAGCAGCTTGCTCAGATCGATCGTTCGCGCGAGCGCGCCGCTCGCGTCGCGCACCTCGACCGCGCTCTTGGTGCGCATCGCGAAGTGCTCGCCATCGGGAGACCAAGCGACGCCGCCGAGCGGCAGGCCGCCCTCGAGCTGCGTGAGCGCGTGCCCTTCGATGTCGAAGAGATGGAGCACGGAGCCCGACTCGCTCTCGGCCACCACGGCGATGCGCGCGCCACTGGGGCTGGCACGAACGATCTTCGCGCCGGGCACGCGCGCGAGCACGCGGCCTCCGATGCGCACCGCGCCGCTGAGATGCGCGTGCACGATCGTGTCGTCGCGCGTGAAGTCCGCCGATACCACGTCGTCGCTGCCCGCGCGGCTCGGCACGCCGTGGAACGTCGCGGGAGCCGTCATTCGGATCGCACCTGCGGCATTGCTCGCGGCGATCGAGAACGGCGCGCTGCGATCCCCGTTCTCGGCCAGCACGACGACCTCGCCGACCGCGATCACGAGCCGGCGGCCGTCACGCGACCATCGCAGATCGGTGGGCCGACGGAACGCGGCGGAGAGGTCCTTCAGCGCATGAGCGCCGTCGCGCTCACCGGCGTAGAGCGAACGCGATCCTTCGAGCCGCGCGAAGAGGATCTGGACACGAGATTCGAGCGGCGGAGTGGACACGGCGCGGAGAATGCCACCGATCGCCGTCTCGGGCGCGTCTAATGAAGCATCGAGACGGGGAAGGTCGTGATGTTCCACGTCATCATCGAGCTCGCGATCGGACGCGAGTGGATGACGCTGCGGCGCGGATGACCGCCAGCGTCCCATGCGTAGCGGCGCAGCTCGCCCTGCGTGTCGGCCGCGACGTACAGCTCGTCGCGGTGATCGCCGTCGAGATCGGCGAAGAGCGCCGAGTGCTCGAAGCCGCCGCTCTCGCGGTCGATGTTCTCGATCGCCCACTCGCCGTGTGCATCGCGGCCCGGACGCAGGAGCCAGAGACCGGTCGAGAAGGCTGCCGCGACCATCTCGCGGTGGCCGTCGCCGTCGACGTCGCCGACGGTGAGGAAGCGCGTGAGGCGATCGCGGATCGTGGCGATGACGACGCCGCCGTTCGCGGGCGTGCCCGCGTCGTAGCGACGGATCTCGACGGGCTGCACGATCTGCATGTCCGCGCCGCTGCCGCTCGTGAGCGCTTCGACCGCGACGTAGAGCTCGTCGGTGCCGTCGCCGTCGACGTCGCCCACGTAGATCTCCTTCGCGTGACGATCGCCGAGATCGGCCACGACGGTGCGCTGACCGCCTTGGCTCGGGACGTAGCGGACGACCTCGCCGTGCTGATGGCCGCCGTCGAGGTCGTTGGGATCGGAGGGCGTCGCGTAGACTTCGAGCACGCCGTCGTGATCGAGATCGCCGATCTCGATCTCGTGCACGAACGTGTTGGGCCGCGAGTCGAGACGCTGGACGTTCCAGCCGCCGCCCGCCTGCGGACGGATCGTCGCGACGACGCCCTGATCGTGCGTGGCGACCGCGATCGCGGGACCGTCGCCATAGAGGTTCGCGATCTCGGCATCGCGCATGCGCGAGAAGTGGCCGCCGAAGTCCTCGGTCCAGAGCGTCTCGCTCGTCCAACCACTCGCTCCGTGGTGCCAGAGCTTCACGAACGCGCGCGAGCCGCCGAGCGTGAGGATCCCGGGCGAGCCGCCGGGCGGCGTGTAGACGAGCGCCTTGTGGAAGACGTTGCTGTCGGGATCTTCGAGCACGTCGGTGTGCCATTCGCCGCCCGCGCGCGAGAGCATCTCGAGCCGCGCGGGGCCGGGCGTCGCCGTGACCTGTCCGTTCTCGACCGCGAACTGGGAGTACGAGAGCAGCAGCCCGAGCGGAAGCGACGCCGGCACGTCGGTGCTCACGGTCGAGCTCGGCGGCGGCGCAGCGCTCGTCGGCGGAGGTGTCGCGGAGCTCGGCGGCGGCGTGGTGCTCTCGCCTCCGCACGCCACGCAACTGATCAGGGCGATCAGGGCGAGGAGAACGAGGATCGCGATCGTTCGGTTCCGCGTGCGCGTGCGCTCTTGCATGCCGCCTCGTCTATCAGCGGCGGATCGGCGCGGCAAATCTATGGATGACTTCGCGCGAGACGATCTCTACCAGAGTGCCCAGCAAAGCCGGGCCGACGCAATTGCGTCGGGTCCGCTCCACGGACCACTCCGGTCGACATCAGGCGTCGGGATCGCTCGGTGCGCCCGGCCCACGCTGGTTCGGATCGATCACCTTGCCCGCGCCGCCTCGGCCGCCGCCGATGCTTCCCACGCTGCCGCCGGCGCGGCGACGATCCGTGTGGATCTCTTCCTCGCTCAGCGTGAACGTCTTCTTCTTCGGCGTGGGCTCGCTCTTGGGTTCCGTCATCGTGACCGCAGTGTACGCCGACGCCGCGCGAACGCGATCGTGAGGACGACGAGCGGAAGCGAGAGGGGGACGGGCGCGGGTGCCTGCACGTGACACGAGCACGATCGAGCGGGCGGCGAGGGCGATGGCGAGAGCGAGGGGGAGAGTGGGGGCGATGGCGGCGGCGAGGGCGGCGGCGGCGGCGACTGGGCGGGCGTACGCGGCAGGGCCAAGCCGATGGAATCGAGCGACACGGCGAGCGTTGCCTCGAGCTCGCTCGACTCCATCGGCACAGGCTCGCGACCTGCGCTGATCGGCTCGGGCACGGTCCCGGCGGCGGGCGCTCCCCACACGCCACGCACCGGCGTCTCGCACGAGGTCGTGCCGTCCCACGGATGGCGCACCACGTACCGCGTCTGGAACCGCGAGCGCGTGGGTGCATCGTGCTCGCGCTCGCGGCCGCCCGCGATCGCATCGCTCGCCTGGTCGAGCGTCCACTGCGTCGCTACGGAGCCCACGCGCGCATGCAGCCGCGTGATCATCCAGTCGTCGAGCGCCGTCGGCTGGCTCGCGGCGAGGTCGGGCATCGTGAGCACATAAGGGATCTCGATCTGCGTCGGGCCGGTGCTCGCCGGGAACGACCAGTTGCGCGCGAAGTCGCGCAGGCAGTCCGTCGCCGTCGAGCCCGGTATCGCCGCGTCGAGCACGCGCGACGAGAGGGGCATGCCATCGGCACCGACGACGAGCTGGATCACGAAACTGCCGTGCAGATCGGAGCGCGTCTCGAGCCCTCGCACGTAGCATGAGCCCGCCTGTGCGATGTGGGCTCGCGCGACGCGGCGAGCGACCTCCGGCGAGAGCGGACCGACCACGCGCGGCGTATCGATCCGCACGAGCGGTGCGATCATTTGTCGCCACCCCATCGACGAGCGGTGCGCCACCACGCCCATCGGGAACACGAACGATGCGCCGAGCGTCGCGAGATCGTCGGGGCGCACGCCGTGGCCTGCCGCGCACGCCTCGCAGCCCGCCGCGCTCCACGCGTGCTCGGTGACGACGGCGCCGGGGTGCAGCGTGAAGATCCGATCGAGCACGGCGGCGTAGAGCGCTCCGAAGCGCGCGCGCGCCGCAGGACGAACGTCCACGTCGGTCGGCGGCAACATGCCGTGCTCCGCGATGTCGTAGCGCTGCGCCGCGAGCGTCTGCACGACGAGGTCGTGCTCGCCTGCCGCCACGAGGGGCAGCGCGAGGACGGGCGAGCGGAACGTGGCGCGCAGCGCCGGCAGCCCCGCCGAGGGCTCTTCGATCCGCGCGACGACGAACGTGCTCACGTGGAGCGCGCTCATCGATGTCTGCAGGTCGGCAGGCACGCGGTAGTGCTGCTCGAGCAGCCACGCGTCGAGCGTCTCGGGGCTCATCGCCGACAGCACCACGACCTCGCCGCGCGCGAGCGCGCCGCCGTGCGCGGCTACGTCGGTGGGCGGAGCCGGCGTCGGGCTCCCGATCGGGAGCGCTCCGCCGCGCGCGCCCGTCGAGACGCGCTCGGTCGGCGCGAGCCCGAGGGTGCCGCGCGCCGTCGCCGGGTCGCACGGATCGCGCTCCCAGCGCTCGACGAGGTGCGGCGCGGAGACGAGGTCCAGCCGATCGATCACCGCCCTCGGCACGATGCGCACGTGGGCCGCGTCCGCCTCGGCGGCGATCGGCCACACGATCGCAACCGGTACGCTCGGGCCTTCGTAGTCGAGCGCGAGCGTCGCCACCGTCGTCGCGCCGTGACGAAGGAGGACGACCGTGCTCGCAGGCGTGCGCGCTGCGTCGTCGGTCGTGCTCACGACCCACGCGGGCTGCGCGCGCGCGATCGTCGCGACGCTCCACGCGAGCGCGAGCGCGAGCAGGAGCAGCCGCCGTCCCCCGAGGTGCACGTGTTCAGCGTATCGCGATGGCCCGAGCGCAGATCACGAATCACTACACGGCAGCCGCTCGGTCCCGTACATTGTTCCGTCCGATGCGAGCCGGACTCGAACTGCCCGACGTACTCGAGCCGCTGCGCGAACGGATCGAGAGCGCGCTGGCGCCCGCCATCGTGCTCGGCCCTGCCGATCGCGACGTCCACAGCCGTACGCGCTTCGGCGGCGCGCCGCTGCTCGCGCCCGGCGTGGAGTGGCCTCGATCGGATCGCGGACCTCTGAGCTTCCTGAGCCAGATCGACTTCCGCGAGCTGCGCGGCTTCGGCGGAGACGGCCTCGTGCTGCCGAACGACGGCATCCTCACCTTCTTCTACGACGTCGAAGAGCAGCCCTGGGGCTACGACCCTTCGCACTCGAGCGGATGGGCTCTCTCGTATGCGCCCAGCTCCGAGCGCGCGATCGACGTCGAGGCACCCCACGGCGCGATCCCGTTCGACGGCGAGCCGCTCGTTCCGTTCACGGCGCCGACGCTGCCATGGCCCGGCGATCTCGCGCTGCGCTCCTTCGGCGAGTCGCCCGATCGCGCGCCCTGGGCTCGCGAGTACAAGCACTTCGTCGAGTCGTTCACGATCGCCAACGCGCCGATGCTCGCGATCGGCCCGGGTCGCCAGCAGATCGGTGGTCATCCGCAGTGGCTCGACGGAGATGGCCGGCTCACCGCCGAGCTCGCATCGAGCGGCATCCACGCCGGGACCGATCGCGGTCGTTGGAGCTCGAACGAGCTGCGTCGCGCCGAGGCCGGCGCCTCCGACTGGCAGCTCTTGTGGCAGCTCGAGCCGCACGACGATCGCTTCACCTGGGTCGAGATGGGCACGATCTTCGTGCTCATCCGCAAGAACGACCTCGCCGCGCGCCGTTTCGATCGCGCGTGGGTGGTGTTCCAAGCCGGCTGACGGCATCATCGCGCGCGCCATGGCGGTCTCGTCGTGAAAGTCCTCGTCGTCGGCTCGGGCGCACGCGAGCACGCGCTCGTTCGCAAGCTCCGCGCGAGCCCGCACGTGCAGGCGATTCTCTGCGCGCCCGGCAATGCCGGCATCGCGCGCGAAGCGCGAACCTTCGATGTCGCGTTCGACGACGTCCCACGGCTCGTCGCGCTCGCGACGGAAGAGAAGGTGGACCTCGTCGTGGTCGGGCCGGAGGCGCCGCTCGTGATCGGTCTCGTCGATGCGCTCGCCGCGCGAGGCATCGCGGCGTTCGGCCCGAGCATCGAGGCGGCCCGCCTCGAAGGCAGCAAGGCGTTCGCGAAGGAAGTGATGCGCGAGGCCGGCGTGCCGACCGCCGCGGCGCGCGCGTTCACCGACGCTACCGAAGCCCGCGCGTACGTCCGCGCTGCGGGCCGGCCCCTCGTGGTGAAGGCGGACGGTCTGTGCGCGGGCAAGGGCGTCGTGGTCGCGCAGGACGAGGCCGAGGCGATCGCCGCGATCGACGCGATGCTCGTCGAGCGCGTCTTCGGTGACGCGGGCGCCACCGTGCTGATCGAAGACACGTTGCGTGGCCCCGAGATCAGCTTCCACGCGCTCTCCGATGGCGAGCGCTTCGTGTCGCTCGCCGCCGCGCAGGATCACAAGCGCCTCGGCGACGGTGATCGCGGACCGAACACCGGCGGCATGGGCGCGTACTCGCCGCCGCCGATGATCGATGCGGCCCTCGAGCAGCGCATCGCCGACGAAGTGATCGCGCCCGTGCTCGCCGTGATGAAGAAGCGCGGCACGCCGTTCCGGGGTGTGCTCTTCGCGGGCCTCATGATCGTCGATGGAGCCCCGCAGGTCCTCGAGTTCAACGTGCGCTTCGGCGATCCGGAGACGGAGGTCTTGCTCGCGCGCTTCGAAGGCGACCTCGTACCTTATCTCGAAGGCGCCGCGAGGGGCGCGCTCCCGACGCGAGCCCCGACGTTCGGTCCCGCAGCGATGGCGGTCGTGATCGCAGCCGCCGGCTATCCGGGCTCGCCGAAGAAGGGCGATCCGATCACGGGCATCGAAGCCGCGGATGCGATGGAAGGTGTCGAAGTGCTCCACGCAGGCACGAAGGCGCGCGGCGCGGACATCCTCAGCAACGGAGGCCGTGTGCTCGCGGTCACCGCACGCGGGAGCTCGATCGACGAGGCGGCCGCGCGTGCGTATGCGGCGTGCGACGTGATCGGTCTGGCGGGCAAACAGCTGCGGCGCGACATCGGCTGGCAAGCGCGTCGAAGCGGTTGATCGAGAGACGCGTGGCGAGCGAACCCTCGAGCGGCGACGACGCAGCACCCGCGGCCGGGCCTGGCGCGGTCGTCGACGAGCGCTACGTGATCAAGCGCGAGATCGCGCGCGGCGGCATGGGAGTCGTCTTCGAAGCGACGCACACGACGCTGCGCAGCGCGATGGCGCTCAAGATGCTGACGCCGGCCTCGCGCGAGTGGTCGGCAGGGCAGCCGCGCCTGCTTCGCGAAGCTCGCGTGCTCGCGTCGTGCTCGCATCCGCGCATCGTTCGCGTGCACGACGCGGGCGTGTGCGAGATCCACGGCGCGTTCGTCGCGCTGGAGATGCTGGAGGGACGCTCGCTCGACAGCTATCTCGTCGCGCGTCAGCGGCTCGACGCTCGGACGGTCGCCCGCATCGGCGAGCAGGTGTGCGATGCGGTGGCGCACGTTCATTCTCGAGGGCTGCTGCATCGAGACATCAAGCCCGCGAACCTCGTCGTCGCGCGCGACGAGAGCGGAGTCTCGGATGGGCTGAAGCTGATCGACTTCGGCGTGGCGACGATCTCCGCCGAGCTGCAGAGCCAAGAGCCCAAGCTCACGCGCGTCGGCACCGTGCTCGGCACGCCCGAGTACCTGGCGCCCGAGCTGATGCTCGGACGCGCGACGGCGTCTGCCGCTTCCGACGTCTATTCGATCGGCGTGCTCTTGTTCGAGGCGCTCACCGGCGAGCTTCCGTACACGGGCGATGCATCCGCGCTCGCGCTCGCACACGCGATGAACAAGCCGCGCGGTAAGCCGCCCCCGATTCCCGGCGAAGTCCCGCCGGCGCTGTGGGCAGCGATCCAGCGTGCGCTCGCTCGCGAGCCGTCCTCGCGCACCGACTCGGCAGAGTCGCTCGGTCGCATCTGCCGCGAAGCGCTCGGCGGCGCGAACGCCCCACTCGATCTCTTGCTCGCAGCGTCACCGAGCGGCGGGAAGCGTCAGTTCCAACGCGCTCCGTACAGCGCGCCCGCGCGCGTGTGGATGCGCGCCGGACAGGTCGACGGTCGCACCGAGGACGTCTCGGAAGGAGGCGTGCTCGTGGTGGTCTCCGCGGAGTGCGTCGAAGGCGAGAAGGTCCGCGTGCGATTTCCGCTCCCGACCTCGGGTCTCGTGCTCGAGGTCGAAGGCGTCGCACGTTGGATCAAGACCCAACGTGCGCAGCGTGCGATGGGGATCGCGTTCGATCGGCTCGGGCAGGACGCGCTCCGCGACATCCGCGCCTACGCGGAGATCATGACGCGACGCGCGACCGCTCGAAGCTGATCAGGCGTGCGACGTGCGGCCGGCGAGGCCCATCAGCGCGAGCACGAGCAGCGAGCCGACGAGGCTCCCGATGAAGCCCGAGGGCTGCACCGCGAGGATCTGGCCGCCCCAGAAGAAGTTCGCGACGAGGCCGCCCATGAACGAGCCGACGATGCCGAGGATCGCCGTCGCGAAGAAGCCCATGCCCTGCGCGCCCGGGAAGATCGCGCGCGCGATGAGACCGACGATGAAGCCGAAGACGAGCCAGGTGAGGATGAGCGTGATGGTCATGGGAATCTCCTTGAGAATCTGGTGAGGCGGCGCGACGCGCGCGGCCTGCCCCCGAGCAGTGCGACGGTCGTGCCGCGCACTTTCATTGGTATTTTCGGCGCGAGTGGGGCGGTGGCGTCACGCACGTGGCGCGCACGACTGCCTCACGCCAGATCGGAGACGGGATCGCGGTGGCGGAACATGATCGCGATGCGCGCGGAGGCCTGGCTCACTTTCGGCACCGTGTGCTCGACGGTTCGCTGACACGAGCCGCCCATCACGACGAGATCGCCGCTCTCGATCGTGAAGGCGACCGAACGGGTCCCGTTCTCGCGCTGGAGCGGCCTCACGGCGAAACGACGAGGCCCGCCGAGGGATGCGACCGCGACGACGCTCTCGAGGCGATCGCGATGATCCCGATCGCGATGCCACGCGACACTGTCTCGGCCGTCGCGATAGAGCGCCATCGTGATCGCGTCGAAGCACGCGCCGTAGCGAGCGCTCAGCACGTGCGCCATGTCGTCGAGCAGGCGGTGGCCTTCGCCGTCGCGCGGATAGCTCGCGCGCAGACGCGGGACGTCGACGATGCGGTCGTACATGCGACGCCGATCTTCGCGCCACGCCATGTTCGCTTCGAGCGTGCGGAAGAGCGATTCCGCGCCCGAGAGCCAGCCGTGCACTTGCTCGACCCACGCGCCGCTCCCGAGATCCACGCGACGCGCGCGAGAGAAGACTCGGTCGATCGCCGGATCGACGGCTCCGGAGAGAGAGAGCTGCAGCGCGAACATCGTCCAGAGGATACTGAACGTATGTTCTTTCGCCAGCGCGCCTACCTCTTCTTCTTGGAGGCTTTCCGCGCCCCGCTCTTGCTGGCTGGCTTCTTCGGAATCTTCGCGCCCGCGGCGCGTGCCTCCGAGAGCCCGATCGCGATGGCTTGCTTGCGGCTCGTGACCTTCTTGCCGCTGCCACCACTCTTGAGCGTGCCGCGCTTTCGCTCGTGCATCGCCTTCTCGACCTTCTTCGACGCGAGCGTCTTCGTCTTCGCCATGTCCTCTGTTTCCTTCTCTCAGCGCGCCGACGCCTGGCTCGGAGCCGGGCGACGGATCGTGGTGTCCGCGGGCGTCGAGAGCCCGAGCTCGATGCGATAACGATCGAACGTACGCTTGCCGGCGAACAGACGCGCGAGCGCGCCCTGGGCGATCCACGTGCTGACCTCGGGCATCGCGACCACGAGCGGATCGATCACGTCGTCGTTCCATCGCCGCGAGTGCACGACGTCGATGTTCGAGTGCAGCGCGTAGTACTTGCGCGCGTTCGCGTCGATGCCGAGCCGCTCGAGCCCCGCGGCGACCTTGCGACAGCGACCAGGCGCCGTCAGCTCGACGACACCGAGCGCGCCGACCGAGTGATAGGCGTACGTCCGCTGCAATGCGAAGCCGGCCATCAGGTTCGCGAGGGCGAGCGACTCCCACACGGGCTCGATCTCGAGCTCGCCGAGCTTGAGCTCGTCGCCGAGCCGCGTGAGCATCGGGCCGTGCATCGCGTCGGCGCGACCACGCCCCATCTCGTCCCAGTAGTTCTTCGCCATCTCGAGCTTCGGCCGATCGGGAAGCTTCACCTGCGTGAGAGCGACGAGATCGTCGAACCCCGCCTCGCCTGCCGACTCCTGCGCGAGAAACCAACGCATCTGCTCGCGGTCGGCCGACTCGGCGAGGAAGTCGAAGAGCGGATCGTCTTGGCCCGGGCCCGTCGACCGGAGATCTTCGAACCACGCGCGAAAAGCCTCCGGCTCTTTCGGAGCGATCGCGGCGCGCGGCTCCACGCGCGCGCACTCGTCCGCGAGGAAGTGCTCTTCGAGCGCGAGCGTCGCGTCGGGCACCGAGCGGTCCTCACCCGGCGTTCCCGGAGTGAGCCTCTGTCGGCAGGCCCACGCGAGCACACGATGCAGCTCCGCCGGCACGAGAGGGATCGGTGCCTCGATGTGATCGTTCATGTCGGTTCGACAAGCACCGCTCGTTCCGTCCGAACGTGAGCGATCGAGCGCGCGTCTCGGGGCAGCGTGCCGCACACGAGACGTCGTAGTCACGCGAGCGGACGGGAAGCGTGCCGCTTTCGCGCGGCACATCCACTGCACCGATGCGTCGCATGTCCCAGCAGCCCGATCCCGATCCCGCGTTCGCATCGGCGTCGTACTCGCGCGATCTCGCTCTGCGTGTCACGCCGGTGCCGGAGGTCTCCGAGCCGACCCACGCACTGCCCAACGCGCTGCGAGAGATTCCGGAGGGTCATGTGATCACACGCCCTCGCGGTTGGATGCGCGGTGCACTGATCGGCGGAGCCGCGATGGCGCTGCTCTTCGTCGTGATGCGTGCTTCGCGGTCGCGACCGCAGAGGCGGCGCCCGCCACGTGCACGTGTGGCGAGCGAGCTGGCGCGCGAAGTGGGAACGCGGATGCTCGTGTCTGCCGCGAGCGTCGCCGCCGCGCGGATCGCGAGCGACGTGATCGCGCCACGGATCGCCGACCGGATGCGCGAGCGTCTCGAGCGCTGACACGAAAGACGAGCGGGTCGGAGGCGCCTCGCGTCCTCCGACCCGCTTCCATCTCGATTCGAGCGTGCGTTGCTCAGCGGCTGTTGGGCTGGCCGGTGAAGCGGCCCTGGTCGTCGCCGTTGCGATCGTTGCTGCCGTTGCTCCGGCCCGACGTACGCGAGTGGTTATTGTCGTCGTCGCTGGCGTGGCGGCCCTGCGAGTCTCGGTCGTTGCGGCTCGAGCCGCGCGCGCTGCGATCGTCGTCGGTGCCCATGCGACCCTGCTCGTCGCGATCACGATCGTAGCTGCCGCGATCGTAGCCGTTGCGGTCGGCGCCGCCGCTCGACATCGCGCCGCCACGGTCGTCGCGGCTCCCGTTGCGATCCGAGCTGCCGTAGTTGTCGTCGCTGCTCTCGAAGCGACCTTGCTCGTCGCGCTCTTGCTCGCCCGAGCGACGCGCGTTCTGGTGGGAGTCGTACGCCATGCGCGAGTGCGAGTCGGCAGCCGCCGTGTGGCGATCGGCCATGTCGTGCTCGCCCTTGCTGCGCTGCTTGGCAGCCTGACGATGATGATGCGCCGCGGTGTCGTGGTGGAACGCGGCCTTGTCGTGGTGCGAGCTGGCGCGTGAGGAGGTCTTCTTGCTGCCGGACTTGCTGTTGCTGTTCATGGGGCTTTCTCCTTGCGTTCGATTCGAGTCAGTCCCGTCACGTGACGGGGACCCAGCCCTTCGCAAGACGAATGCCCACCTGCACGCAACGCCGATCCGGAGGACCGACACGAAGGTGTGGCGGGCGCTCGATCCCCACGTGTCCTCGATCGATCCCAGCTCACTCCGCGGCAGCGCTCGTCGGGCCTTGCGCGGGCGCGGTGCGCGACGCGCGCTTCGGCGATCCCGCGCTCGCCTTCAGCTCTTCCTTCGCTGCACGCAGTTGCTGCCCGATGGCGCGCAGCGCCTCGGCTCCGAGTAGCTTGCGTGCGCGCGGGAACATTTCGTCCTCTTCCTCGCCCGCGTGATGATCGATGAGATCGAACACGACTTTCGCCATCGCGCGGAATTCGGTCGTGGCGGGATCGCAGGCTTCCAAACGAGTCAGCGCGGTCTTCGCAGCGCCGTGCTCGGCCAGTGCCTCGATGCCGCGGACCTCGTCGTCCGAGCTGCGCTTGGCCGCCTCGAACGCCGGATAGAAGATCTCCTCTTCGATCCGCATGTGAATCCAGAGCGCAGGAGCGACCTTGGCGAGAAGCTTGGTGCGTTTCTCCACGGCCCGCTCCGTGGACTGCTCGAGCTGCGTGAGCAGGGCACGCGCCTCCGCGTGGTCGGCCTCGAGAAGCGCGATCGCGTCGTCCTTCGGCTTCTTGGCAGTCGTTCGCGGCTTGGACCGAGTCTTCTTTTTCTTCGCCATCTCGTCTCCTCCTCGGGTGAAGTCGACACAGTCAGCAACCGACGTGCCCGGATTCCTCCACAGCTCGTGCGCACCCATCCCCCGGGGCACGTGTGTTGCGCCCGCGCGAGACACGACGAGCTCAGCCGAGCCCTCCGCCGCTTCTTCGTCTCTCAGCGCTCGGCGCTCGCGTAGATCGGACCGTCCACCGCCATCTCGGGCGTGCACGCGAGTAGGTCGTATCGCGCCGCCTCGCGCCCGCCGCGCTCGATCTCGATGCGATGCACGAGCGTGCAATCACGGCCGGGCATCGCATCGTCGTATCGCTCGGGATCGCGCTCCGCTTGGACGAACAACACCGGCACGTCCGCCGGCGGCTGCCCACGGCCTTCGAAGTCGAGCTGCGTGCGACGAGGGCTCGGACAGTAGACGGCCGGGCGATCGTCGAGCTCCACGAGGAGATGGCCGCAGAACACGTTGTGCGCGGTCGCGACGACGGCGCTCGGACCGAGTGCCTGCGTCTCGTGCGTGATGGCCGCGCGCAGCTCGTCCCAGCCGAGCGTCTCGTGCACGGCATCGTCCTGTCCGTCGTAGAGCGCGACCGGCAGGTGCTCTTCGAACGTCGGTGTGAGCGCGTGGATGAACGTGCACGCCGTCAGGATCACCGTGCCGACGGCGCCCACGACTCCGTACGTCGCGATCGCCCGCGGCGTGCGCGCCAACTGCTCCTCGAGCATCGCGCCCGCTGCGATCAGCACGGGGAGAAAGCCCACCATCGTCCAATGTGGCTCCGCGTCGCGTACGCGGGACATCGTGAAGGCGAAGAACGCGAGCACCGGCAGGCTCGCGCACGCGAGGAACCGATAGCGCTCGTCGCGACGTGCGCGCATCACCATCAGCACGATCGCGATCATCAAGAGCGGGAAGACGAGCGGGTGATACAGCACGAACTGTCCCACGGCTGCTGCGCTCCCGTGCTCGACCATGTTACCGAGCGTGGGTGGCGCCACGCGCTCCGCGAGATGGAGCTGCAGCGAGGGCCAGCCGCGGCTCGCGTTCCACACGATCACCGGCGTCGCGATCACGAGGGCGAGCAGGCCTCCGGCATAGAACGAGGGTCGCTTCAGCCATGCGCGCGCAGACGGCGTCGTGATCACGACGAGCAGCGTCACCGGCACGAGCAAGACGGCCGTGTACTTCGAGAGGAACGCCAAGCCGATCGAGGCGCCCAGCGCGAGGGGACGGAACGGCTCGTCGTGACGACGCAGATCGTCGAGCAGCAAGAGCGCGAGCAGCCACGAAGGCGCCAGCGTCGCTTCGGGGTTCGCGAGCAGCGCCGTGAAGAAGTACGCGGGGATCGCGACGTGCAACGCGACCGCGAAGAATGCCGCGCGCGCCGAGAAGAAGCGCGATGCGAGATGGAAGAGAAGGACTTCGGCGAGCGCGGCACAGAGCACGGGGCCGACGCGCGCAGCGACGGCGGAGTCGGAGACGCGCGTGGTGAGCCACGTCATCCACGCGACCATCGGCGGATGATCGTAGTAGCTCCAGTCGAGGAAGCGCGACCACGAGACGTAGTAGCCCTCGGTGTCCGTCAGCTCGGTGCACGCGATGCCGGCAAAGCGGAACAGCGTCATCACGCCGACGAGCGCGAAGGCACGCGACTCCCATCGTCCCGTGACACTCGCCACTCCCGCGCGTGTCTGCGCGCGGCTGTCGCGCAAGGCCACGTAAGGCTCGATGAACGGACTCTGCATGACGCCGCGCGTTGCAAAGCGGCGGCCAGGTCCTTTCAGGCGCAATCAATCGATCGTCAGAGACCGTAATGCACGTGGACGACGCAACTCGTCGCTCCCGCGGCAAGCAAGGCCGACTCGAAGCTCGGCGGTCCTACCGTCGGACGTACGTCGTTGGAGAAGGCATATCCCTCGGAGGGAATGCCGACCGCGTCGCGATTCAGATCGCCATTGCGGTCTTCGTCGTGCATGCCTGCGAACGCGGCCCGCCCGCTCGGGGGGTGTCGGAAAACACAGCGCGCGCGACCTGCGCTGATGGTTCCCCGACACGTGTCGCTCGGATGCGCGTGATCGAGCCACGTCTCCGCGTGGTCGTAGAGGGCGCCGCGCACGAGCCCGTCGGCGTTGCGCAAACCTTCGAACGTCACGGTGAAGGTGTGCGCCCGCTGCGCACGCGTGGCCATCGGCGATGCGGTGAGCGCGATCGCTCCGATCACTCCGATCACTCCGAACAACGAGCTTCGCGACATGGTGCGCCTCCGTGGGTTGCGCCCAGGTCCCGCCGCGCAGGGAGCACTACGCGGCGGGACCGAGCGTGGTCGAGAGCGTTCCCATCGTCCGAAGCGACCAGAGCACTCTCACCGACCCGTCACCGAGCAAGCGGCGAGCCGTCCGAATCCTGCAGCGCGATCGGATCCAGAGGCGAAGCTGGGCGTGACTCGAAGCGACACGCGAGACGCTGTCGTCATCCGTACGACTCTCACAGACCGTAGTGCGCGCGCACCGTCGCCGAGCGCGCGCGCGACGCCGTGCGAGACGGTCGCGCGGCAGCGATCGGCGAACATGCTCGTGATCGAGCAGCGTGTCGGCCTCGTCGTAGAGCGCGCCGAGGACCCGGCCCTGATCGTCGCGCAGGCCACGAACGATCACCGTGAGCCCTGCGCTCTGCTGCGCGAGGCCCGTCGAGATGGCGGGGCCGGCGAAGGCCAGCGCGCGAGAGAGAGCAGAGCAAACCGCTCGAGAGTCTTGGCGGCCATGGGTCCTCGGATGGAACCACCCCATCGCAACCGCCACGCCGGTCCGTCATCGCGCTCTCACGCAGAAAGCGCTCGGCGAGGTGTGTCGCTCGCGTGCGCACGAGACCGAACCGCGCGCGCAAGCGCGGCGTGGACTCAGTGATCGCGGGCATCGTCGCCGAGGGGGATCGGAAGGACGACACCCGCGATCGCAATGACCCTAAGAGGTGAATCGAATCGAGCCAGCTGCGCAATCGTGCTGGGGCGAGAGCGCGCGTCAGTGCACGAGGCCCGCGAGGGCGGCGAGGAGCGCGAGCACTGCGGTCGCGAAGGTCGCCCACATCAGCGGGGGGATCTTCGCTGGGTTCACGTGCACGACCGTCTGCGGCATCGTGTCCGCCGCGACGAACGCATTGGACGGATCTTTGATCGCGGTCGCGGGAGCGTCGACCCACTCACGATCGGCGATCGCGCGCAGCCCGACGACGAGGTCGACGGCGCTCGGGCGCTTCCTCGGATCGCGATCGAGCGCTTGCATCAAGACCGCGCCGACGTCGGCCGCCCACGGCGTCGAGATCTTGTCGGTCAGCGGCGCAGGCGTAGCGATGGTCTTGGTCACCAAGAGGTCCACGCCCGAGCCCGAGAACGGGAGCTGGCCGGAGAGCATCTCGTACGCGATCGATGCGAGCGCGTAGACGTCGGAGGACGCGGAAGCGGGCTCACCGCACGCGCACTCGGGGGCGATGTACTCGGCGGTGCCGAGGAGCTTGCCGACGGCGGTGTAGCGCTGCGTGGTCTGGGGATCGGGCAGCGCGAGACCGAAGTCGATGATCTTCACGCGCGGCGGGTACGTGGTGCCGGCGAGCACGAAGATGTTGTCGGGCTTCACGTCGCGGTGGATGACGCCGTGCTCGTGCAGCGCGCCGAGCG
Organism: uncultured Sandaracinaceae bacterium; assembly: GCA_964429305.1. Taxonomy (GTDB): domain Bacteria; phylum Myxococcota_A; class Polyangia; order Polyangiales; family Sandaracinaceae; genus JBBSAT01. Next base: position 39,198 of record CAYSCF010000009.1, read on the forward strand.
CTTCGGCCACGGGCTCGAGCAGATCGACGGCGACGCGGAGAGAGATCGGTGTGCCTCCGTGCTGGCGCAGATGAGTCGTGAGATCGCTGCCGACGAGCCGCTCCATCACGACGTACGGATCCCGCTCGTCGAGGAGACCGAGGTGGAAGACGGTGACGACGAACGGGTGCTGCACGCGGCACGCAACGCGCGCCTCGCGCACGAGCCGAGGGCCCGAGCTGGGATCGGACGAGTCAGGTGCGACGACTTTCACCACCACGGGGCGATCGAGCAGCACATCGTCCGCCTCGTACACGACGCCCATCCCGCCCCGCGCGAGCACGCCGGTGATCGCGTAGCGGCCGTCGAGCACGCGGCCGACCAAGCGCTGCGCCCCCTCGTCTTTCACGGTCGATTCGCGAGCGCGCGGACCGCTGCCCGTGTCGCCCCACGACGCGTCGGTCGGGCCGCTGGGGTGTTGGCCCGAGACACGCGGATCGACGTCGGCGGCAGACATACCTGTCTCACTACGCAGCCCGCGTGCCGTGTCGGGCTCTGGTCTTAGAACGCTCGCGAGAATCTTAGATTCGAGCGCGCACCGAATCGGAAGCGTCGGGCTCGACGTATCGTCCGCTCGTCCACGGAAATCGCTCGCGTCCTGCGCGCGGTCTTCGTTCGCGAAACGGAGGGACGAATGAGACGACGGATCGTTCGACACGGTGGAGGCCTCGCAGGAGGAGCGCTCGCCGTTCTGGTCGGGCTCGCGGGAGTCGCTGGTTGCGACAATCCCCCGCCGCCCCCGGTCGACGGAGGCAGCGACGGAAGCGTCGTGCCGCCGCACGATGGTGGGCCCGACACGGGCCACGATGGAGGGGCGTCCAATCCCGATACCGGCGTCGATGCCGGACCTCGGCCGGACACCGGTGTCGACGGCGGCGTTCTGCCGACGACTGCGCCGACCACGTTCGTGAAGCAGGCGTTCGGCAACTTCCGATCACCGACCGATGCGGTCGTCTCGCCCGACGGCGCGACGTTCTACTTCGCGGCGTTCGACACGACGGGCCGTCCGGCCATCTTCAGCATGTCGAGCACGGCGACGCCCGGTGCGGCGACGGCGGGCCCGGCAGGCGCGCCGCTCGAGTACCCGAGCGGTCTCGCGCTGAGTTGTGACGGCGCGACGCTCTACATCGCCGATCCCGTCGCGGGTGGCGCAGGCTCGCTCTTCTCGATGAGCGCCGGCGGCACGACCGCGCCGACCGCCATCACGACGACTGGCCTGACGTCGCCGAACGCGATCGCGATGGACGACGACTGCGCGCATCTCGTCGTCTCCGGCCGAGACGCGGCGGGCACGCCGATCGTCGCGCGTGTCGCGCTCGCGGGCGGTGCAGCCACCGCGATCACGAGCGGCGCGCCGCTCGTGGCGCCCACCGGCGTCTACGTCGACGCCGCGAACAGCGTGTGGGTCCTCGACTGGGCCGCCGAGTCCACGCACGGACGAGGCGTTCTGTTCCACCTCACGGCCACCGCCGCGCCTTCGGTCGCCGCGAGCGGTCTCCATCTCGGGACGCCGGCCGGCGTCACGTTCCCCGCGGGCGGTGGACGCGCGATCGTCGCCACGCGCGACGCGAGCGGCGCCGCCAACCTCACCATCGTCGACGCCACGAGTGGCGCCGTCACCAACGGCGCCTTCACGGGCGTCACGGTCCTGGACCCGGGCGGTCTGCGCAGTGCGCGCCGCGCCGGTGTGTTCGCCATCGTCGATACGGAAGGGGCCGCGATCTATCGCGGTCAATAGGGAGGCAAGTCATGAGATTCCAGAAGATCGTCAACGTCGCGCGCGCGCTCGGCGCTCTCGGCATCGCGTGTAGCCTCGCGGGCGTCACGTCGGTCGCGTCGGCCTCCAGCCATCGCGAAGCCCCGGCCATCGCCGAGGATCAGTACGCAGACAACACGGACGTGTACGCGTTCATCTCGCCCGAAGACCCGAGCCGCGTGGTCCTCGTCGCGAACTACATCCCGCTGCTGCCGCCTGCGTCGGGCCCCAACTACTACCGCTTCTCGGATCACGTGCTCTACGAGATCCGCGTCGACAACGACGGTGACGCGGTGGCCGACATCGCGTACGAGTTCCGCTTCACGACGAGCGTCGCGAACCCGGACACGTTCCTCTACAACGTCGGTCAGGTCACCACGATCGCCGACACGGACCTGAACGTCACGCAGACGTACTCGCTCACGCGTCGCGATCTCGCGACGGGCACGGGCACCGTCGTCGCGCCGTCGATCCCGGTGGCGCCGTGGGACGCGGGCCGCCGCAGCATGCCGAGCTACGCCCCGGTCGCCGCGGGCGCGATCGTGACGACGGGCACGACGACGTCGTTCGCCGGGCCGCGCCAGGACAGCTTCGCGGTCGACTTCAACGTGTTCGATCTCCTCGGCCTCGGGCCGCGTGCGACGGAAGCGAGCCCGGCGCTGACGCCGAACTACGCGACGCGATACAACGTCATGACGCTCGCCATCTCGGTGCCGATCACCGAGGTGGCGCACGGCGGCGTTCGTCCGACCACGACCACGACGCAGCAGTCGCTCATCGGCGTCTACGCGACGGCGAGCCGTCCGCAGGTCCGCATCCTACGTCGCGGCACGGCGAGCGCCGTCGCAGAGCACGAGGGCCAGTGGGTCCAGGTCTCGCGCCTCGGTCTGCCGCTCGTGAACGAGGTCCTGATCAACCTGCGCAACAAGGACAACTACAACCGCACGCTGCCCGCCGGTGACGCGGCCGCGTACGGCATGACGATCCTCAACCCGTCGCTCAACGGCTTGCTGCGCACGGTCATCCCCGAGATCGGCTGCACCGCGACGCCGACGGGCGGCAACGCGACGATCCTCGCGATCATCACGGCGAACGGCACCACCGCGGCGGATCTGCTCCGCCTCAACATCGCGACCGGTCAGACCTTCGCGCAGTCGGGCTTCCCGAACGGACGCACGATCGCCGACGACGTATTCACCGCCGAGGTGAACGTCATCTGCACGGGCGATCCGTCGATGCCGCTCCCGGCGCATGCCATCGGTGGCCCGGCGCCGGCAGGGATCACCGCGACGTTCCCGTACCTTCCCGCGCCCATCCGTCCGGACTGATCCGCGGGACGAGCTGATCTAAGCTCGCCTGCTCTGCGCACCCGACGACTGCACCCCATGAGCCCCCACGCCGCCGTTCGACCGAGAGGACGAGCCCGCATCGTGGGGGCTCTGGCGTTTCTGGCCGTCGCTTGTTCCGATCCGCCGGCGCCCACGACGGCGCCCACACCGGCTCCGCCTCCTGCGAGTGCGGCATCCGCGCCGTCGATCGAGCGCGCGCTCTCGTACGAGCCCGGTGACTCGCTGACCGACCAGCGCATCGCGCGGGCGCAGGCGGCAGTGCGGGCCGCGCCGACGACGGGCGACGCTCTCGACGGTCTCGCCATCCTGTTCGTGCGCCGTTTCCGCGAGACGGCCGACGGCGAGGACCTGCGTCGCGCCGAGGAGCTGGTGAACGCCGCGCTCGCGGTCGACGAGAACGATCCCGTCGCGCTCGATCTCTCCGGCATGCTCGCGATGCAGGCGCATCGCTTCGCCGATGCGCAGCACTTGGCCGAGCGCATCCTCGCGCAGGATCCGCAGGACACGACCGCGCTGCTCTTGCTCGGCGACGCGCAGCTCGAGCTCGGCGACTACGAGCCCGCCGTCACGGCGTACCAGCGCGCCTCGGATCTGCGACCGGATCTGCGCACGTACAACCGCGGGGCGTACGCGCGTTGGCTCTACGGAGATCCGCAGGGCGCGCTCGAGCTGCTGCAGCTCGCGATGGACGCGGGCAGCGTCAACGATCCGGAGTCGACCGCGTGGTGCTGGGTCGATCTCGCTACCGTCCACTGGCATCTCGGCAATCGACTGCAGACGCGTGTGGCGCTCGAGCGCGCGCTCGCGCTCATGCCGGACTATCTGCCGGCGCTGCGACTGCGCGCGCGTCTGTTGGCGTCCGAGGGCGACGCTGCCGGAGCGACCGCGATCCTCGAGCAGACGATCGCGCGACAAGAGCTCGTCGGCGAGCTCCTCTATCTCTCCGAGCTGCTCGAGACCGCGGGACGCCACGACGATGCGGCCCTGCGCGTGGCGCGAGCGGTCGAGATGCGGCGCGAGGATCCGCGGACGCTCGCGGTCTATCGCCTTCGCCACGGTATCGAGACGGAAGACGCATCGCGCGTCGCGAGCGCCGAGCTCGGACGTCGTCACGACGTGTACACACGCGCGGCGCACGCGCTCGCGTTGGCGCGGAGCGGGCAGGGCGGCGAAGCGCGCGCCGAGATGGATCGCGCGCTCGCGCTCGGCACTCCGGATGTCGGGCTGATCGTCGATTCCGGCGTGGTCGCGCACCTCGCGGGCGACGACGCGGCCGCGCGGGCGGCGCTCGATCGCGCGCGCGGGCTCAATCCGTTCGTCGATCGCTTTCTCTTCGACGCGCTCGCGACGGAGCTCGACGCACCGCCGTCGAGCCCATCGCCGATCGTGACGACGCCATGAGACGCGCGCTCCTCTTCTCCGTCCTGGTCGCGTGTGGCTCGAGCGATCCCGCGCCGCCGAGCGAAGCGCCCGTCGAGCCGGCGCCGCCCACGTCGATCGCGCCGCCGACGACGGGCGCGATCGACCCGCGTGATCCGTACACGATGGTGGACGACATGCGGACGGCCGAGCGCGTTCCCGCCGCCGAACAGCCGGAGGCCATCGCGAACGTACGCACGTCGTGGGAGGGCCATCGCTTCCGCTGGGAGATGATGCGCGTGCAAGGCCTCTGCACGCAGGCGCAGAGCTGTCTGTTCGCGCCGTACGATCTCGCGCGCTTCGATCGCGTCGTCGATCTCGGGTACCTGCCGCGCGTCGTGTTCGATGCCCCGAGCTTCGCGACGCTGGGCGAGCGCTGCGCATCGTTCGGCGGAACGTGCGTGGTCACGTTGGAGGCCACGCTCGAGCGCTTCACGTTCGCGATCGACGAGCCGACGACGCTCACGCTCTCGCAGCCGACCGTGATCGACGCGCGCAACATCCGCGAGGGCGAGTACTTCATGTCGCGCCCGCCGCTGCCTCCCGCGCCCAGCAGCGCCGGCGCGGGGCTTCGTCAGGTGCTCGGCGTCGAGGGCACGCGTCCTTGAGACAGCGCCCGGCGCGACTCTGGCTCCTCGCGCTCGCTGCATGGCTCTTCGCGAGCAGCGCGTCGGCGCACATGGGCAGCACGAAGTATCTGTTCGTGACGCTCACGTCGGAGGGCGCCCGCGTTCTGGTGGAGGTCGATCGGATCGATGTCGGCTACGAGCTCGATCTCGACGACCCCGAGAGCCCCGACGACGACGCGCTGCTCGCGCGCAGCACCGAGATCGGTCGCTGGCTCTCGGGCGCGATCACGCTCCAGGACGACGGCGGGCGATGCGAGTCGGTCGCCGGCCCCGCCTCGGTCGACGTGCGCGAGGCGAGCGGCGGGCCGGTCGTGCGCGTGGAGATCCACTACACGTGCCCTTCGCCGCGCACCGGTCTCGTGCTCCACGACGACGCGGTGTTCTCGGGCGATCCGCAGCACGAAGCGCTGGTGCGCATCGACGGACGCGACGGCAGCGCCGCGATCGTGCTGCGCCGCGGTCGACAAGACGCGCCGCTGGGCGATGCGCCGAGCACGCTGGCCGTGATGCGCACCTTCGTGATCGAGGGCGGTCTGCACCTGCTCACCGGATACGACCACATTCTCTTCCTGCTCTCGCTCTTGCTCGCGTCGGGTGAGCTCGCGGCGCGCAAGGGCACGCGCGTGGCGCTGCGCGACGTCGCCGTCGTGGTCACCGGCTTCACGCTCGGCCACACGGTGACGCTCGTCGCCGCCGCGCTCGACGTCGTCACGCTGCCCTCGCGTCTCGTGGAGAGCGCCATCGCGCTCTCGATCGCCATCGTGGCGTTCTGGAATCTGGTTCGTCCGGAGTCGCGCGCGGGCCTGCCCTGGGTCGCGTTCGCGTTCGGGCTGATCCACGGATTCGGCTTCTCGAGCGTGCTGCGTGATCTCGTGCTGCCCACCGGGGATCGCGTCGCGGCGTTGCTCTCGTTCAACGTGGGCATCGAGCTCGCGCAGCTCGGCATCGTCGCGCTGGCGATCCCCGCGCTCGCGTGGGCGGGTCGCAAGCCCTGGTACCGTCGCGTGGTGATCCAGGGCGGCTCGATCGCCATCACCGCGATCGCGCTCTACTGGTTCTGCGAGCGCGCGTTCGGCTGAGCGCGAACGACCGCGCCTTCCCAGAGCGCATAGCCTCCGTCGACGCGCACGATGAGGTCGCGCAAGCCGATCTCGCGCAGCGCATTGATGGCGAAGTAGAGGCGGTTGCGCGCGCTCACGTGGGCCGAACGATCACCGGGCCAGACGTTCTGCACGAGCTCTTCGGTCGAGAGCGATCGACGCGGCGCGCAGAGATGAGCCTTCACCAACGCGAGCAGCACACGCTTGAGGACGCCGCGTCGCGCGATGTCGACCGCGGGCGCTGCACCGATTCGGAACCACTCGGCCTCGGGGCCGAGCTCGAGCGCAGCGATCCGCTCGGAGGAGAGGTGTGAGGCGCTCTGCGTCGGCTCGAGGGTCTCCGTGGGCATGCTCGGAAGGGGGTACGAGGCGCGGCGAGCCGGAGATCATCGCCAATGCGCGATGGCGCGTTTCGAAAAACGTTACCGACTTTCGGGGGCACGCCCTTTGCTGATGCGAGAGTCGCGAATGCGACGGATGCGAGCGGGCGCCCGGAGCTCTTCGCGGCGCCGCGGGGTGCGTTCGCGTCGGCGCTGGAATCAGTGACCGCAGGCGCCATCGCCGGAGGGGGGCCAACGAAAAGGCGCCCGCGATCGGGAACAACGTAAGCGCGCTCCCGCTCTCGTCCACGCTCACGCGACGAATCGAACGCCCGGGAGACCGACCGTTCGAGGGGTCAGAGCCCGGTCATGCGCTCGAGCGCCTCGGGATAGCGCGCGCCTGCCGGTGTGTGCGCGCCTGGGTCGATCGCCGCGAGATCGTCCTTCGTCAGCACCATCGACGTGCCGCCGAGGTTCTCTTCGAGCCGCGAGAGCTTCGTCGTGCCCGGGATCGGCACGATCCACGGTTGACGGCGGAGGTCGACACCCCGAGCTCGCGTGCGGCCCCGCTGGAGCTGCGCAATCGCGCGATGACGAGGAACACCTGCAGCTGGGAGAGCGGTGCCGTCTTCATGCGATGCCGAACGATACGTCAGTCGTGGTGATCGCGGATCGTGCGCGGCGCGATCGGCGGCCCGCCCGACTTCGCGCGCACGAGCCGCTGCGACGGATAGATCCCGCGATGGCCGGCGAGCACGTAGGCGATCGCGGACACGATCACGACGTGCGGCAACACGCTCGCGCCGAGCAGCTCGACCGCCATCACCGAGAGCGCGAGCGGCGCGTTCGATGCGACCGCGAACACGGCCGCCATCCCGACGCCCGCAGCCAGGTCGAGCGGGAGATCGAGCCAACGCGCGAGCGTGCTTCCCAACGTGGCGCCGACGAAGAAGAGAGGTGTGACCTCGCCCCCGAGATAGCCGGCGCCGAGCGTGACGGCGGTGAGAACGAGCTTCAGCGCGAACGCGTACTGCGGCAGCGACGGATCGCCGAAGGCGCGGACGATGGTCGGTACGCCGAGGCCGAGGTACGTGTCGTCGCCGATCGCCTGCCAGAGCACGACGACCGCGACGCCAGAGGCGAACATGCGCAGCGGCAGCCGCGGAAATCGCGCCTCGAGGATGCGCTTGAGCGCGTGCGTGAGCTCGACGAACGCCGTCGTCACTGCCGCCACAGCGAGCGCGAACACGACCCAGCGCACCAGGATGCTCGGCGAGAGCGCGAGTGGCGCGACGATCGGATAGCTCGTGTGCACGATCCCGAGCCCGCGCGTCACGGCGTCGCCCACGATGGCGGCGGTCAGCGCAGGCACGAGCGCGTGGTACTCGATGCTCCCGAGCACGACGAACTCGAGCCCGAAGATCGTGCCCGCGATCGGCGTTCCGAAGACGCTGCCGAAGCCGCCCGCGACACCGGCCGCGAGCATCAAGCGCCGCGTCTCGGGCTCCACCTTCAGTCGATGCGCGATCGCGTCGGCGAAGCTCGCGCCCATCTGCACGGCCGTTCCCTCGCGGCCCGCACTGCCGCCGAACAGATGCGTGAGCAGCGTGCCGACCATCACCATCGGCGCCATTCGCAGTGGGATCTCCGGGCCACCGTCGTGAATGGTGTCGATGACGAGGTTGTTGCCGCCGCGGATGGGCGTGCCGAATCGCTCGTAGAAGAGGCCGATCCCGACGCCCACGATGGGTAGTGCGAAGACGATCTCGTCGTGCGTCTCGCGATAGCGCGTCACTTCCTCGAGCAGCCAGAGAAAGAGCGCGGACCCGGCGCCGCACACGACGCCGACGCCTGCGCCCAGCGCGATCCACTGCGCGAGCTTGAGCGCACGATGCTGGAGGTGCGTGGTCGACACGAACCGTCAGGACGCGCGTCGGCGCGAGGTCGCCTTCATCGCGCGATCCACGATCTCGTCGTAGCGTCGCGGGGCGAGCCTGGCCATCGCATCGATCGCGATCGCGTCGGCACCGATCAAGATGCGCGGCTCGTTCTTCAGCATCCCGCGCAAGATCACGCGCGCGGCCTCGTCGGCCGTCGTGCGTGCGGCCTTCTCGAAGTCGATCGCGGCCACGCGCGTGTCGGTCGCGTTGCCCATCGCGTCCTCGTAGTGACGACCGCGCTTGACGATGTCGGTCTTGATGCCGCCCGGATGCACGCACGAGAGATGCACGCTCGAGCCGCGAAGCTCCTGGCGCAACGACTCGCTGAAGCCGCGCACGGCGAACTTCGCGGCGCAGTACGCGGACTGCGTGGGCACGCCGATGAGACCGAACACGCTCGAGAGGTTGACGATGTGCGCGTCGGGCTTCTGCCGGAGCTGCGGAAGGAACGCGCGGCATCCGTTCACGACGCCCCAGAAGTTGATGTCGAAGAGCCAGTGGAAGTCCTTGTCCGTCATCTTCTCGACGCTCGCCGAGAGCGAGACGCCCGCGTTGTTCACGATCGCGTCGGCGCCGCCGAGCGATTCGTTCACGCGCTTGGCCCACGCGTAGATCGCGTCGCGGTCGCCGCAGTCGAGCTTGGCGGCGTCCACCTTCGCGCCGAGACGCGAGCTGCGCGCGCGCGAGGCCGTCTCTTCGACACCTGCCTGATCGATGTCGACGATGGCCACGTCGGCGCCACGTCGAACGCACTCGAGCGCGAGCGAACGGCCCATGCCGGAGGCAGCGCCCGTGATCGCGATGAGCTTGCCTGTGAGCGTTTTCATACGGCGAGCCTACCCGTGATCGAGGCCATCTGAGATACAATCGCGGACATGCGCGTTGCCGTCGTCGCTTCGTTGTTCGCCCTCGCTTTCGTTCCCGCGTGCACGACGCGCGCGATCTCGCCGAACCGCGACACCGGGACGGGCAACGGCGACGGGACCGACACGGGGACGCACGTGGTTCCCCCGGGCGTCGACGCCGATTTCCCCGATTTCGGCGTGTCCACCGACAGCTGCTCGGACGCGGCGCGTCTGGTCTATCTCGTCGACCAGAACGACGCGTTCCTCCGATACGACCCGAGCTCCGGCTCGATCACGAACATCGGGCAGCTCCACTGCGTGAGCGGCGCGAGCCCGTTCTCGATGGCCGTGAGCCGCGACGCGGTCGCGTACGTGCTCTACAGCAACCACCACATCTACGCGGTCTCGACGGCCGACGCGTCGTGCACGCCGACGTCGTTCACGATCGACCAGATGGGCTTCCAGGAGTTCGGGATGGGCTTCGTGTCGAACGACGCCGGCAGCACGGACGAGACGCTCTTCATCGCGGGCGGCTCCGCGCTCGGCATCGGAGGCGGCTCCTCGACGCTCGGCTCGGTCGACATCTCGTCGTGGACGGTGTCGTCGATCGGGCCGCTCAGCGGCTCACCCGAGCTGACGGGCAACGGTCTCGGCGAGCTCTGGGGCTTCTTTCCGGACACTTCGCCGATGGCCGTGCGTCAGCTCGACAAGACGACCGGCGCGCGCATCCAGGAGTACGACGTCTCGGCGATCGGCAGCGGCCGCGCGTCGGCATGGGCTTTCGCGCACTGGGGCGGCCGCTACTACATGTTCTACCAGGCGGGCCTCCAGACCCAGACCAGCATCTACAGCTTGTCGCCGGACACGAACGTCGTGGCGCCCGTGCTCATGGACATCGGCTACACGATCGTCGGCGCGGGCGTGTCGACTTGCGCGCCGACCATGCCTATCTGACGCTTGGTGGATGGGTCGCTCTTTTCTCTTGGTCGCGTGGCTGGTGCTCGGCGTCAGCGCCGTCGCGAGCGCGGACGCGCCGCACGTCACGCCGCATCCGCCGCCCACCACTGCGCCCGCGGAGCCGCCGGCGGTCACGCCGCCACCCGAGCCTCCCGTCGCGCCGCCGCCGACCGCTCCGCCGACCGAAGAGCCGATCATCACGTTGGTGCCGCCGCCACCGGCGCCGATCACGACGCCTCCGCCTGCACCTCCGGTCGTGTACGTCACGCAGCCGCAGGGCAGCCCTGATCACTGGGAGTCGCAGGGCCCCGAGTGGACCGTGAGCTGGGTGTTCCTCGCGCTCACGGCCGCGACGTCGGTCGCGACGGGCCTCGTCTGGTCGGATGGCCAGAGCCACTTTCGTCAGCTGCAGGATCTCTGCGCGTCGCCCGCCGGGTGCACCCGCAACGACATCGCGAGCTCTTCGGCGCACACCAGCGAGGACTGGACCAATGCGCTCCTCGGCGTGAGCATCGGTCTGGGAGCCGTGACGATCCTGACCTTCATCATCGAGGGCGTCGTCACCGGCAATCGCATCCGCTACGTGCGCGGTGATGCATCGCGAGAGGGCCTTCGCTTCGGCGTGAGCCCCTTCGGTCTCTCTCTCTCGGGGTCCTTCTGATGATCCGGCGCATCGCTCTGATCGCGCTCGTGCTCGGCGGCTGTTCGTACGACTTCGACAGCCTGCGACCGTCGAACGGTCAGGACGCCAGCGTGGACGGAGGCAGCTCCTTCGATCCGCGCCAGACCATCCTGCCCGGCGCGACCTGCAATCCGGTCTCGGGTCGCGGCTGCGGCGCGAGCAACTATTGCCTCGGCCGCATCGAGAGCTCGGGCACGTTCTCGTCTCTCACCTGCCACGCATCGTTCGGCATGCACACCCTCGGTGAGCCTTGCTCGACCGCCAGCGACTGTGCGCCCGGCTTCGTCTGCTGGACCGATCCCGACATCGCCGTCTCGAGCACGTGCGAGCAGCCGTGCTTCGACGACAGCGATTGCTCGGGCAGCCTCTGCGACACGAGCGGTCGCTACGCGATCCCCTACGGTCGCGCGACGCTCTATCGTTGTCTGTGAGGAGCTACCAAGTCGAGTCCGGGCGGCAGGCGCCGGCCGCGGTGCAGATCGAGCCCGCCGAGCAATCGGAAGGCCCGCTGCACTGATAGAGGCACGCGCGGTGTCCGCCCGTCGTGCTCGACACGCAGATCTCGAGATCCTGGACGCAGTCGCCTTGGGTCGTGCACGCGCGGAGGCAGTAGCCGTTCACGCACGAGAGCGGTCGCTCGCAGTCGCCGTCGATCGCGCACGTGTCGTACCAGTTCGCTTCGGCGAGCGTCAGATCAACGCAGAGGCGCAGCGCACGACCGTCTTCCCAGCGTCCGGTCGTCGAGCCGAAGGTGTCCGGGCAGTCCGCCGAGCCCGTCGATCCACGCGCGCAGCGGCCCATCACGCATGCCGACGTGGCGCCGTCGTACGCCGGACAGTCCGTGTCCGCGGTGCACGCGCGCGTGCAGTAGCCCGCGTTCGAGGTCGCGATGATCGTGTCGTAGTAACAGACGTCGGGGGCCTGGCACGCCATGTCCGCGCGCATGCCGATGCAGTTCTCGTAGAGCAGAGGCGAAGGACCCGCGTCGGGCGATCCGGGCGCATCGATCGACGCGCCTCCATCGATCGCGCTCGAGTGACAGAGGCCGTCCGAGCCGCAGATGGGCGCGCTCGACGGGCACTGCCGGCTCCGCGCGCAGCCGTAGTATCCTTCGCCTTGGACGCTGGCGCATCCGGCGAGCCATAGGGCGACGAGCAGCAGGGACGCGCGCATCAGAACGTCCCTCGCACGAGCAGCGATCCCGGGCCGACGCTCACCGTCGTGCCCTCGCCGGTCGGAAGCGAGAGGCCCACGATTCCCACGACCGCTGCGGCGATGCCGATCCCGAGCGCGACTCCACCAGAGACCTCGAGCGGCGTCGCACGCGAGTAGGGGCCTGCGAGGTCGGCCCACTCGGTACCACGCGCGGCGTTCGACACGGTGGCCGCGTCGGACGCGCCGACGCCCAGCAGCACCGCACCTGCGATCACCAAGACGCCTCCGCCGATCGCGAGGCCCCACGCCCACGCGGGCGGCGACGACGAAGGCGGCGGCGGCGGCGGCGGCGGCGGCGTCGGCGTCGGCGCGGGCTCGGGCGTCGGCTCGGGCTCGATGACCGGTGTGCTCTCGCTCGGGATCGCGAGCGCGAGCTCGGCGCTCTCGCCGCCGTGCACCGTGATCTGCGCGCGCGAGATGCGCCCATCCGTTGCGCGGAGCGTCACGACGTGTTGGCCGACCGCGAGGGGCAGCGAGGCCTGCGCGGCGAGATCGCCATCGGCCGTCGCAGGCGCGCCGTCGACGTCGATCACGGTTCCGATCGGCGCCGGCCCGATGCGGAAGTCGCCGACGAACACACGCGCGCGCGTCATCAGCTCGGTCACCTGAGCGCGTTGCTCTGCGGTGAGCGCGCGTCGCGGATCCGTCAGCGACGATTCCAGTGCGCGTCGCGCGGCCACGTAGTCGCGCAGCTCGAACGCGGCCATGCCCATGCCACGCAGCGTGCGCGCGTTCGGAAAGATCGCGTGGGCTCGCTCGAACAGAGCGCGCGCTTCGGCCCAGTGCTGCGCGTCGAACTCTTCGAGCGCCGAGTCCACGATGCCGCGGTACTCCGGTGGCGGCCCGTCGTCCCCCTGCGCCAGCGCGAGCGACGGGACGAGAAGGACGAGCACCAACGACGCGGCGAGCGGCCGAAGCATCAGAAGTCGTCTCGGCTCAGGCGGCCGGTGCGTCCGGTCGCCGTGGTGGTCGGAGGAGGTGTGGTCGTCGTCGTCGGTGGCGTGTGCTCGACGCGCGGATGGGAGCGCCCGTGCGTCGTCGCTTCGATGTGCGTCGTCGGAGGCGGCGCGACGATCGCAGAGGTCGGCGGCGGCGGCGCGATCTCCACGACCGCGATCGTCGCGGCGTCCGTGCCGGCATCGACGACGGGAGGCGCGCTCGCGACGTGCGTGGGCTGGGGGACCGGCGGCGTCGGCGTGCTCGCCGGGCCACGCATCGATGCGACGCCCGCGATCGCGACGGCGACGACCACACCCGTCGCAGCGATCCATCCCCACGGCGGGCGATTCGTCGGCAGCGGCACCGAGCGATGCGCGCTCGACGAGACGAACGGCGTTGCGCTCGTCGTCGACGTCTTCGTGCTCGGTGCGTCCGCGATCGACACGTGGATGTCGCCGGTCGCGAGCGTGCTCGCGCTCGTCGAGCGTGCGGACGACGATGGCGACGGCGGGCTCGGCTCGAGCGGCGGGTTGGTGTCGCCGCTCGCCGGCGCGGGCGGTCGCACGGACGTCGGTCGCGGCGCCGTGAACGTCGCGCCAGCCGCGAACGGCAAGATGGCCCGCGCGAACGCCTCGACCGAGAGCCAGCGCGCGTCGAGATCCTTCTCGAGCGCGCGATGGATGGCATCGGCGAGCGGCAGCGGGACGTTCGCCACGTGCGACTCGATCCGCGGCGGCGCCATCGTCGCGATCGCCACGATCGTCTGGCCGAGCGTCTCGTGCGCGAACGGCAGCTGCCCCGAGATCGCCTCGTAGAGGATCGCGCCGAGCGCCCAGACGTCGGTGCGTGCGTCGATCGTCTTGTCACCGCGCACTTGCTCGGGCGCCATGTACGCGGGCGTTCCGACCATCGCGCCCGTGTGTGTGATCGCGCCCGATCCCGGCGCGCCCGGCGCCGCGAAACGATCGCCCTGTAGCTTGCTCACCCCGAAGTCGAGCACCTTGGTCGTCGGCCGATCGGATCCGCTCGCCGCGACGCAGAAGAGATTGTCGGGCTTGAGATCGCGATGCACCACGCCGGCTGCGTGCGCCGCGGCCACGCCCTCCATCGCGGGAAGCAGGCGAGCGATCGCATCGGGCACACTGAGCTTGCCGCTCGCCTCGATGACGTCGCGCAGCGAGCTGCCGCGCAGAAGCTCCATGACGAGGTACGCCGCGTCGCCTTCGACGCCGACGTCGAGCACGCCGACGACCGACGGATGATCGATGCGGCCCATCGCGCGTGCCTCGCGCAAGAAACGCTGTACGGCGGCGGCGCCGGCCTGATCGTCCGGCAGCATCCACTTCAGCGCGACCTTCCGATCGGTGAGCGTGTGTCGCGCGCGAAAGACGGCGCCCATCCCGCCCTGTCCGAGCATGGACTCGAGCAAGTACTTCCCCGCGACGGTGTCGCCTGGCTTCGGGATCTGCGTTGCGGTGCCCACGGCCGTGCCTCGGCGAGCTTATCCCCGACCGTACCTGTGACGCGAGGGTTGCGGAGGACGCGCGGGAAAGGTAGTCCGGCGGCAATGGCCGTCTATCAGTTGAGCCACCTGCGCGCCCTCGAGCACGAGGCGATCCACATCCTCCGCGAGATGGCGGCCGAGCGAGAGCGGCCCGTTCTCCTCTTCTCTGGCGGCAAAGACTCGATCGTCCTGCTGAAGCTCGCCGAGAAGGCCTTCCGCCCCGCGCGTTTTCCCTTTCCGATCATGCACGTCGACACCGGGCACAACTTCCCGGAGGTCACGGAGTATCGCGATCGCATCGTCGGCGCGCTCGGCGAGCGGCTGATCATCGCGAGCGTCGAGGACTCGATCCGGAAAGGGCGCTCCGTCGAGGACAAGGGCCCGCGGGCGAGCCGCAATCGCTTGCAGACGGTCACGCTGCTCGATGCGATCGAAGAGCACCAGTTCGACGCCGCGATCGGAGGCGCCCGCCGCGACGAAGAGCGTGCGCGCGCCAAGGAGCGCATCTTCAGCCACCGCGACGAGTTCGGTCAGTGGGACCCGAAGAACCAGCGTCCGGAGCTGTGGAGCCTCTACAACACGCGACTGAAGAAGGGCGAGCACTTCCGTGTGTTCCCGATCTCCAACTGGACCGAGCTCGACGTGTGGCAGTACATCAAGCTCGAGAACATCGAGCTGCCGAAGATCTACTTCGCGCACGAGCGCGACGTCTTCAAGCGCGACGGGATGCTCTACTCGCCGGCGCCGTTCATCGAGCACCTGCCAGGTGAGACGGTGTTCAAGGAGTGGGTCCGCTTCCGCACGGTCGGCGACATGACGTGCACGGGCGCGGTGCCGAGCAAGGCCATCCGGCTCGACGACGTGATCGAAGAGATCGCGGCGAGCCGCATCACCGAGCGCGGCCAGACGCGGGCCGACGATCGCGCGACCGAAGCGGCCATGGAAGACCGCAAGAAGGAAGGCTACTTCTGACCGAGTGGACGCGCCCGCGAGCGGTCGCGGCTGAATTGTGTCGGCCGTCTGCGACGGCACTCCGGTCGAACGAGGGCTACTTCTGAGGCGCTGACGCATCGAGCGCGTGCTCGATGGCGTCCAGGCCCACGCCGAAGCGAGCGCGTGCGATCGCATCCAGCGATGCACGCGGGCCCTGCACGTGCAGCGTCGTCTGGGTGTGCTGCATCGATGTGCCGGGCGCGAGCGCGGCAGCGGGCGAGCTCGACTCGAGCTCGTAGAACGGGCCGAGCGGCGGCTGACCGGGCCCGACGGGACCGTCGCAATAGCTGTTCACCACGTCGCCCGCGTAGGGCGCGCTCTGCGTCTCCCACATGCTGTTCACGTACGGCGCGGGCGCGTCGGGAAGCGTCGCGCGCACGATCGTGAGCACTTCGCGATCGGGGTCCCAGCTCCCGAGCGTGTCCATCGCAGGGCCGCTCGGTACGCCGATCTTGCTGCGGCGCTGGCCGTCGGCGCGGAAGTAGAGGACGCCGTCGTCGACGCGCAGTCGATCGCTGGGCACGGCGCCGAAGTACGCGTCGTTCACGATCGCCCGCAGCGTCCGCATGGAACGGAATCACCACGGTCGCGCGTGGTGAGGGGGGGTACATCGAGAGGATCCAGATCGAGACGAGGCCCGACGCTCGCGCCCACGCAACCTCGCCCGTGTTCGTGATCTCGTTGATCGACGCGTACGCGACGACGGCGACGTCGGTGTGCCCTTCGACGAGCGCGCTCGCCTCTGCGTCGTCGAGCAATCGCACGGTGCGATCGACGCGGATCGAGAACGGCGTGCCGCTCGCGTTCACGAGCTGCATGTCGCGACGGAACGCGACCGCGCTCTGCGTCCGAGAGACGATGTCCCATCCACCCCAGTCGATCGCCTCCGGCACCTGCCAATGCGCGAGATCGAACGATGCGCCGGGCGCGAAGTAGAGCCCGTACTGCCCGCCTTCTGGCCCGAGCCAGAATCGGTCCTCGCCGCCGAACGCGTTCATGTGCGGCGCGCGCACGCCACTCGCGATCGCGTCGCGATGGATCCACCCGCAGCTCGTCCCCTCGTCCCCGCGCGCGCTGCTCGTCATCACGCGTCCCTGGTATGCGGGCGAGATCGCGACGCGCGCATCGCCGCGAGAGAGCACGATCGTGCCCTCGGTGTGCGCGCGGAGGAACGCGACGTCGTCTCCGAATCGACCTGTCTCGTCCATCGATGCGCTCCGGCTCACGGGTGAGGGCGCGCCGGCACACGCGGTGAGCAGCGCGAGAAGGGCGATGGCGGCAGGCATGCGCCCGTTACGGTAACGCTCGCGCGCTCCGGCGCGAAATGGTGTCGGTGAGGCACCTCGTTTTCGCGCTCGCGCTCGTCGGCTGCGGCGGTGCGCTCGACGCGACGCCCGACGCGCCGGTCGGATCGGCCACCTTTCTCCTGACGAATGCGCGCGATCTCGAGGGCACTCCGATCACGCTCGCAGTCGTCGACGGATCCCTCGTCGCGCGCGACGAGCTGCCGCCGTCGGCGCCACGCATGGACGCGGAAGGCGCGACCATCGTGCCCGCGTTCGTCGATGCGCACGTGCATCTCTCGTACGATCCGGTTGCGACCGAGCATGCGGCGGGCGGCATCGCGGTCGCGATCGATCTCGCCGCGCCGATCGAGGCGCTCACGAGCCCCGGCGATCCGCTGCTCGTGCTCCGCTCGGGGCCGATGATCACTTCGCCGAACGGCTATCCCCTCGACTCGTGGGGCCGCGCGGGCTTCGGGATCGAGTGCGCCGACGCGTCGAGCTGCACGGCCCGCGTCGATCAGCTCGTGACGGCGGGCGCGGCGGTCATCAAGGTGCCGATCGAAGACGTCGGCGGGCTCGACGATGCCTCGCTCGCCGCGATCGGTGCTCGCGCGCACGCGCTGCATCGGCTCTTCGTGGCGCACGCGCTCACGCAGATGGCCGTCACGCGCGCGCTTCGGGCCGGCGTCGACGTGCTCGCGCACACGCCCGTCACCGCGCTCGACGAGACGACCCTCGAAGCGATGCGCGGGCACGCGGTGATCTCGACCCTCTCGGCGTTCGGCGGTGTGGAGACCTTGCGTGCGCTGCGCGCGCACGGCGTCGACGTCGTGTACGGCACCGACCTCGGCAACACGCGCACGACCGGGATCGATCCGGACGAGATCGCGTTGCTCGCGGCGGCCGGCCTCGATCTGGCGGCCATCGTCGAGGCGGCTACCGCGACGCCAGCGCGCCTCTTCGGCTTGCCGCGTCACGGCGAGCTCTCGCCCGGTCACGCCGCATCGTTCCTCCTCTATCGTCGCGCGCTCACGGATCCGACCCAGCTCGCGAGCCCGGACGTGGTCGTGCTCGACGGAGTCGTTCGTCAGACGCGCTGAGCGCGCCGCCAGCCGAGCCTCGTCATCCAGAAGTTCAGCTGCAGGCCGAGCACGCGGAACGATGCCCACCACTCGAGCCCGAAGCTCACCAGCGTCAGGACGACGAGCCCGAGCAAGAGACGCGGTGTCGCCTCGCGCATCACCGCGCGCAGTGGGCGCGGCCTCGGTCCGCTCCAAGGTGGCGGCACGTCCTCGAAGAGATGACTGCCGGTCTGGGCCATCGCCGCAGCGACGGTGAGGAGCAGGCCGAGCCAGGCTGCATGATCGCCGAGCGCGCGAGAGAGCGCGACCGATGCGGCGAGCAGGATCCCGACGACGGGGATCGACACGAGGCCCACGACGGCATCGAAGCCGACGAAGTACGCGCCGAGCCCGGTCGCGAGCACGACGCCGCCGAGCGGCACGTGGATCTCGGCGATCTGCAGCGGGATCGCGTTCGCGAGGACGAGCGCGCCGAGCAGCACGAGGGGCGTGCACACCATGTGGAGGATCCGCGTGCCCCAGTGGCGGTGGAACTCCTCGTACGTCGCCGCTTGGAAGTCGAAGTCGCCGATGCGCACGTGCGCGCTCGGGACGATCAACAGGTGCGCGAGCCAGTCGTTCGACTGCGGTCGTTCGTCCATGAGACCTCGTTAATCGTTTCTATCACAACGATTGTCGAGGCAACAGATGGGACGGCTCAGTCGATGGCTCCGGGCGCACGAAGTCCGCCTTGACACCCGTGGATAATTGGTTCAACCAATCTGCATGCCGGTTGGAACGTTCGAAAAGGTCCACGGAGACGCCTGTGCGGTCGATGCGTGCTTCGACGCGGTACGCACGCGCATCCTGAGTGGCGAGATCGCCGCGGGCGCGAAGCTCCCTCCCGAGCGCGCGCTCGCGTCTGCGCTCGGCGTGAATCGTCTGACCCTGCGCAGCGCGCTCGCGCGACTGTCGGCGTCGAACCTCCTTCGCGTACGCCAGGGCAGCGGCTACGTCGTGCGTCCGTGGCGACGCGACGGCGGCCCGGATCTGCTCGCGGGGCTCGTCGATCTCGCAGCGAGCGAGCGCGAGCGACGCGACATCGCGCGGGATCTGCTCGCGGTGCGGCGACAGATCGCGGTGGCGGTGCTCGAGCGTCTAGCGCTGGGCGTGAGCGCGTCGTCGCATGTTGCGGTGGTGGACGCCGTCGAGCGATTCGCGACGCTCGCGAGCACGGACGACACGACGCACGCGGCGCTCGTCGAGGCGGACCTGGACGTGATGGGCGCGATCGCATCCGCGACCGGCAGTGCGGTGTTCGCGCTCTGCATGAACCCGATCGGCGCCACGCTCCGCTCGATGCCGGGGCTCTCGCTCGCGATGTTCGCCGTGCCGACGGAGAACGTCCTCGGCTACCGCGCGCTGCTCGCGTGGATGAGCTCGCCCTCGCGCGCCAGCATCCCTGCGATCGTGCGGCTGCTCGAGGAGCGCGACGAGGCCACGCTCGCACGTCTCTCGAGCAAGCGAAGGAGCCGGTCGTGACGCCGCTCTGGGCTCGCGCGCTCTTGCTCTTTCCGTCGGCGATCGAGGAGAGCCTCGAGCGCCTCGCCGCCGCCGGCCTCACGCCACGACCGAGCCTCTCGCAGATCGCGCTCGGCATCGCACGCATGCAGTACCGGTTGCTCACGCGCCCCGAGACGGTCGGCATGTGCACGACGCACCCCGTTCGTGCGAGCTGGCGGGCGCGATGCCTGGAGCCTCGCGCCGCGCGCTTCCCGTTCTTGCTGCGCGAGCGCGCCGTCGCACCGCTCGACTTCAGCGGCCTCGCGAGCTCGCGCGAGCGGATCCTGCGGCACCTGCTCGGCGCGCATCACGACGGCAACCAGTTCGTCTACGACCTCGAGCTGCTCGCGGCGCATCCAGGCGCGCTCGACGAGCTGGCACGGCGCGCACGCGCCGTCGTGGAAGGAACGGATCCGCGCGCGGAGTGGCTGCGTGATCTCTGCGTGTACGAGGGCTATCACGAGGCGTTGCTCTCGGTCGTCGAAGAGGTGATCGCGCGTGGCTCGGTGCTCGCGCTGCTCTCCGATCGCGAAGCGAACGATCCCGACATCACGCTCAGCGCCTACCTGCGTTGGTGTGCGGCGCAGCCGACGGATCTCTTCGGCGCGATAACGGCGTGGCGCTCGGGCGCGTTCGCCGCGTACCGACCGGAGCCCGCATGAAGACCGCCGATTTTCTCTCGCTCTCACGGCGCGAGCTCCGCGGCCTGCTCGCCAGCGGCCACGCGATCGACCCGAAGGCGCTCGACGAGAGCGAGTATCGCGGTGTCTCGCTCGGTCTTCCGCGTCCGATCGTCGCGCTCACCTGGCTGACGTTCCGCAAGACGTTCCATCGCGATCCGCGCACGGGCCGCTTGCGCGGATGGAACGTCCGCATGGAGCAGACCGGCCTCGAGGGTCTGCGCACGCCGATGCGCTCGGGTGGCGCGCCGCGGTGCTTCGGCCACTACGAAGTGAAGCCGAACGAGCGCGGGCTGCTCATCGACTACGGCAGGTGGGCTCGCGCACGCGATCCGATCGTCGCGCTGGAGGCCGGCTCGGTCGAGCGGCTGCTCGGCTGGACGTATCTCGATCTCGGGCTCGCGCGTGTCTGTACGCCGAGCTTCTTCCTGCTCGAGCGCGAGGGCCCACTGACGTTCGTGCCTGCGTAGGGTCGGTGGTGGCGCGCGCATCGGTGCCTAGGCCGGTTGTGTGGTGCGTAACCGACGGAGGCTGATCGCGAGCGGGCTCGTCTTCGCGCTGGTCGTGGCCCTCGCTTATGAGGAGAAGGTGCGCATCCAGGCGTGGGCTCCGCGCGCCACCGCGAGCGCGCCGATGGCGTGGCTCACCGACATGCTCGGCTGCGGCGCGTCCATCGGCTGGCTCGCGTCCGCTCTCTTGGTGCTCGGTCTCTCGTTTCGTCGCCGGTCGTGGATCGACACCGCGCTCGCGTTGGGGATCGGCGGTGCCGCGTGCTTCGTGCTCACCAAGCTCGGCCAGTTCGTGCTCGCCGAGGATCGACCGCGTGACGGCGGCGCGATGCATTTCTTCCAGCACGGTGGGCACGGCGTGTCCGGCCACGCGGCGGCGACCGCGCTGCTCTTCTTCCCGCTGACGGCGATCCTCTGCGCGTCGTGGCGACCGGCGGCCCGGCTCACGATGGGCGTGCTTCTCGGATCCTGGATCGTCCTCGTCGATGGGATGCGTGTGGCGCTCGGCATGCACCACGCCTGGAACGTCCTGCTCGGCACCGCGTTGGGCCTGTCGATTGGGCACGTCGCGGTGCGCGTCGTTCGGAACGTGCGG
>CAYSCF010000010.1:0-57232 GCA_964429305.1 uncultured Sandaracinaceae bacterium
CTCGCAGGTGATGGGCTCGCCGCTCTGGATGGCGCCCGAGCAGCTCACGCAGGGCACGACGATCTCACCGGCGACCGACGTGTGGCCTCTCGGGCTGATCGCGTTCTTCGCGCTGACGGGCAAGCGCTATTGGCGCACGGCCAACGAGCCGGCGATGAACCTGCCGAAGCTGTTCAGCGAGATCATGGCGGCCGACATCGTCCCGCCGAGCCAGCGCGTGGCGGAGCTCGGTCTGAGCGTGCGTCTGCCGCCCGCGTTCGACGCGTGGTTCCTGCACTGCGTCGCGCGCGATCCGTCGGCGCGCTTTCCGACGGTGAACGATGCGACCGGATCGCTGATGCGCGCGCTCGAGACGAGCACGCCGCCGCCCGCGATGCCGCCGGTGTCGGGCATCGTCCGCACCGTGCCCGTGACGTCGTCCGAAGCGCCCCCGACGCCGGATGCGACGCCGACCCTCGCGCCGCCGTCGAAGCCCGGACGGATGCTGTGGATCGTGCTGGCGACGGGGCTCGTCCTCGCGCTGACGGGCCTCTCGGCGCTCGCGTTCCATTTCCTGCGCTGACGGGCACCGCGTTGCACGCCCGGATCGTGCAGCCTACTGCACGACCACCGCGTCTCACGCGGGAATCCGGGTGGTCCGTGCGCTGCAACGAGGGCGGGCATGCGCACTCTCGCCTTCGCTCTCTCGCTCCTCGTTCTGGCCGGCTGCAGCAATCCAGGCACGATGCCCCGCGTGCAGTCCGCGGGTGCGCCGCCGACGGTGATCGATGCGCGCACCGGTGTCGTCGCGGTGATCGAGATCACGCCCAGCGGCGCCTACGAGACGTCGCTGCGCCGGATCGACGGCGACTCGTACACCACGCTCACGCCGCCGATCCCCGCCGATCCCGCGTCGCCGATCGCCGTCGTGTCGTGGCTCGACGGTGAAGCGCTCGCGGGCGACTCACTCGGGCACTTGTTCCACTTCGCGGCGGGCGCGTGGGAGACGCTCTCGCTCGCGGCGTGCGATCCGACGCTGCCGAACGTCGCGCTGTTGGATGCGCCTCGGCGCGACGACGCATGGGTCGTCGCGAGTGGAACGAGCGAAGCGACTCTCTGTCACTGGAACGGCGTCACGTTCGACGCTACCGAGTCGCTCGACTTCGTCCCGTCGCGCTTGGTCGAGAGTGGCGATGCCCTCGTCGCGACGGACGCGAGCGGCGGTCGCGTGATGCGACGGGCGAGCCCCGGCGCGGCGTGGACGATGGTCTGGGGCATCGAGGCGGGTGACGCTTCGTTCGGCGCCCTCGTGCCGCACGGCGACGAGGTCTTTCTCGAGGGGCTCGTCGAAGCCGCCCCCAGCACGTGGTGGCGCGTGAGCCAGGTTGCCGCCTCGCCGGTCGACGGAATCCCCGGCTGGGACGGCGAGCGCTGGCGCATCGACGAGCGCCTGCAGACCCACCAGCAGTGCTCGAGCTCGTGGTTCGACGGTCACACCATCTGCGACACATTCGTCGACGTGACCGAAGAGCACGTGATGCGGATCGACGGAGCGACGCCGGTCGAGGTCGGCTTCCTGCGCTTCGATCAGGGCGGTGCGCGCACGTTCACGGCGATGGCGATCGCGCCGGGCCGGCTCTTGCTCTCGGACGCGTCGGGCGCGTCGTACGTGACCGCGGAGTGATCGCGTCCCGTCGATGGGCGCGCTGCGGACCAACGTGATCGGCTTCGACGATGCACCCTTCGCGCGCGAGCACCGCGGAGACGTGCCGCTCGTCGGTGTCGTCTGCGCGCGGACGCGGGTCGACGGTCTGCTCGTCGGCAAGATCCGGCGCGACGGTGCGAACGCCACGTCGACGATGATCGCGATGATCGAAGGGTCGCAGTTCCGGGCGCACGTGCGCGCGGTGCTGCTCCAGGGGATCGCGGTCGGCGGCTTCAACGTGGTCGACGTGCACGCCCTGCACGAAGCGCTCGGTCTTCCGGTGATCGCGATCGCGCGTCGACTGCCCGACGTCGCTGCGATGAAGCGCGCGCTCTTCGCTCGCGTGCCGGGCGCCGCGCGAAAGTGGCGACTGCTCGAGCGTGCGGGGACGATGGAGCCGCTTCGCGGCGTCTACGTGCAGCGCGTCGGCATCACGCAGGCGCACGCGCGCGAGGTGCTCGCGGCGACGACGCTCCACGGCAATCTGCCCGAGCCGCTGCGCATCGCGCATCTCGTCGCAGGCGCGATGGTGACGGGCCGCTCGCGCGGTGGTGCGTGAAAGCGACGAGCCGACGGGGATCGCTCCCCGCCGGCTCGCGTCGCTGACTCCTTTCTTTTTCTATGCGCGTGCGCGAAGCGCGGTGGCGATCTCCTCGAGCTTCCCGAGCACGGCGCGATCGTGCTCGCTCGATGCCGCGTCCTGGGCGGCGGTGTCTCGCGCGGGCGCATCCAATGCGCGTGCGGCGAGGGCGGGCCCCAGCGTGTGCAAGAGACCCGTGATGGCCTTCCCGGCCTCGGTGCGCGGGAAGATGTCGTGATAGCCCACCGAGAGGCTGGTCGCGCAGTACGCGAGCGCATCGCCGAAGGTCTTCACCTTCTCGTTCACGCCTCGCTCGGCGGCGAAGAACAACGCCGACGAGACGAGGACCGTGGTCGTCACTGCTTGCAGTGGGTCCACCGCAGCGGCGCGACGGATCGTCTCTCCGATGCTCGACAGGGAGATATCTCCCTCTCGTCGCGCGCTCTCCGTCGCGAGCAGGAGCGTCGCGACGAGAGCTCGCTTGTCGATGGCGTTCATCCCCGCACCACGCCGTTCGGGAGATGACCGTTGCTGGGCTTCGGCGGCAGCGTGGGCCGCGCCTGGACCGCCTCGTCCTCGTCGTCGTCGTCGACCACGAGCAGCTCGTCACCGCTCGTGGGCGCGTCCGATTCCGTCTTCGAAGACTTCGTGTCCGAGCTCAGCGCACTGCTGACCTCGGAGCCGAGCGAGCCGAGGAGCTTCTTGACCTCTCCTTCGACCTTGCCCGTATCGACACCGCCGAAGCTCATCAGCTCGCGAACGAGCGGATAAGCCGCGCCGGCCTCCATGAGGGTCTTGAGGATGGGCGACATCCCGCCGAGCGCGCCGGCACCGGTGTTGCCACCACCCATGCCGAGCCCGTTCGTCTGGAGCACCCGGATCTCCGAGATCTTCTGCGCGGGGCTCATGAGCTCGCGCGTCACTTCCGGGAGAACCTCGAGGGCCTTGAGCGTCACGTCACGAAGCAGCAGCCTGTCGGAGACGGCGTTCTCCGCCTCGACCAGCTTCTGACGCGCGGCCGCCTGACGCTCCGAGCGCATGCCCTCGGCGTCGGCCAGCTCGCGAATCGCACGCGCCTCGCGGACCGCGGCCTCTGCCTTGGCCTCCGCGATCACGAGATGCGTGTCTGCTTCTGCCTGGGCGACCGACCGACGCTCGTTCGCACGCGCATCCGCCGCCGCCTGGACCGCGCCCGCGTCACCGCGAGCCCGGGCGAGCTGGGCTTCCGCCAGCTCTCGTGCCTTCTTGGCCTCACCTTCGGCCAGCGCGCGCTCGACCTCGGCGTGTGCCGCGGCTTCGATCGCCGAGATGGCCTTCTCGCGCTCGGCCTTCGCCGTCGCTTCGACGGTGAGGATGGTCTGCTTCGCTCGCTCTTCTTCTGCCTTGGCCATGGCCCGGGCAGCCGATGCGTGGAGCGCCTCTTCCTCGCTCTTGGTGATCGCGACGATCTTGCCGATCCGCGCGGTCTCGATCGCCTGTTCCTTCACGATGAGAGAAGCACCGACGACCTTTTCCTTCTCGATCGTGGCCGCTTCGAGCGCCTTCTGACGTGCGATCTCGGCCGCCTGGATGACGGTCTGCTTCTCGATCTCCGCGGTCTGCTGCGCCTTCTCCGACGCGATCTGCGCTTCACGCTCCGCACGGCCCTTCTCGGCCTGTGCGACGGCGATCTGCTGCTCTTGGGTGATGCGCGCCTTCTCGACCATCGCCTGCTTCTCGTAGCCGGCGCGCTCGCGCGCTTCTTCCTGCGTGTAGATGGCCTTCGCCGTCTCGGCCGACTGGACCGCCGCGTACTCCTGCACGCGACGCTGCTGATCGGCCTCCGCCTGCTGTTGCTGCTGCTCGAGCTCGAGAGCGCGCATCTTCGCAGCCACGTTCTGGCCTTGGATCTGCGTCTCCTTCTCGCGCTGGATCTGGTTGGTCTTCTCGCGGTTCGTCGCGACGGACTCCGTGATCGCACGAAGGCCTTCTGCGTCGAACACGTCCGAAGGATCGAGCTCGGTGACCGGCACCATGCTGAGCGACGTGATGGACACGTTCTCGAGCGTGAGGCCGTTCTTCTTGAGCTCCTCGCTGAGCGCCGCCTGGATCATCTCGGCGAACTCCTTGCGTTGGCTGTGCAGCGACATGAACGTCTGGTTCGCCGATACGCTGCGGAGAGCATCGGTGAGCTTGCCTTCGATGAGATCGGCGATCGCCTTCTCGTCGAGCGAGCGCTCGCCGAAGCTGCGCGCGCACGCGAGCACGTCGTCGGCCAGCGGCTCCACCTTCACGTAGAGCTCCGTCTCGACGTTCGCCTTGATCTTGTCCGCCGTCACGAGCGCCATCCGGCCCGCGCGCTCGACCGAGAGCTTCACGCTCCGGAGAGACACACGAGACAGCTGGTGGAGCACCGGCATGACCACCACGCCGCCGCCGATGACGACCTTGTTTCCGCCCTGACCGGTGCGTACGAGCGCTTCGTCTGCGCCGCAGCGTCGATAGAACTTCGACAACGTCGTGACCACGACCAACGCGATGGCCGCCAGCGCGATGCACGCGCCGATCACCACGAGGTGCTGGGTATCGAGAGCAAACATGAGAGATCCTCCTTCGTGCATGCGCACGTGCTGCGGCGGGACCGTGTGGGTCCTACCGGAGCACCTGAGATGCAGGACTGCAGGAGTGGTCCGCCTCGGCGGGCCCGACACGATGCAGGAGAAACGGATCAGCTCGCGCGCGCGGCCTTCATGCGTTTTCGCGCAGAGCCCGCGGTCTTCTTCTCTTCGTACGGAGTCTCGTCCGCGACGCGCGTCTTGAAGAGCTCGAGCGGCGTGACGAGCGGCGTTCCGCGATCGTCGACGTCCACCACGACGGCCTCCTGGCCCTCGCGCAGCGTCTCGACCGGAGGCGTCGAAGACGCGATCTTTCGCGCGCCCGCGTCGTCCTTCGCCAGCTTCACGACCAATCGCAGGTCGTGACCGCTCCGATCTCGAATCCGCACTTCACCGAACTCCTCCGTCACCTGTCGCGAGATCACGGTGGCGATCGATCCGACCAGCGCCGAACGCTTGGTCGCCGCCTGGAGCTTGTCGTCCACGATCGGCGCGAGAAGCCGCGTCATCGTTGCATTCGCGATCAGGCCGATGAGCATCGAGCCCGGCAGCGAATAGAACAGCGTCCAGAACGGAACCGCACCCGCACTCACGAAGGCCACGTTCATCAAGAGGCCACTGACACCGAACACGACGAGAAAGACCTGCGCGAGGAGCGTCAACGGAAGCCGACCCATCCCTACGGATGCGCCCAACTTCAGTGCCCAGCTCTCTCCATCAGCGTCGTCCGCATCGCCATCGCCGTCCGTGTCTCCATCCGCATCTGCATCCGCATCGACGTCACCATCGACGTCGGCGTCTGCATCCGCATCACCGTCGGCATCGCCATGTCCTCCGAGCAAGCCTGCGAGGCCCGACGCCTGCACGAGCGCGAACAGGAGCGTGGCTCCCACGGCGATCGTGAACGGTACGTTCGGCCAAGCGGCCAGGTAGTCCCAGACACTCATGGCGGCGTCCTCTCAACAACGAGGCGCGTAAGCTATTTCGCGTTTTTCCGAATACAAGTCCGGCTACTCGGCACGCCAAGTGTCCAGAAACAAGCGGCGAAATGACGAAACGCGGCACGCTCGATGCCAGGCGTCAGCGCGTGCGTCCTCGTCCTGCCGTCGTGCGCGTAGACGGCCGCGCGCGTGCCGAGATCGATGCGCTCTTCTTCGTCGGCGTCGACGCGCTGGGCATGGTGTCGCGGGCTTTCGTACTGCGCGCGACGTCGTTCGATCCGAGCTTGCGCCGGTGCGCGAGCACGCGCTTGACCGTCTCGTAGAGCGTCTCGACGGAGGAAGGCTTGCTCAGGAGCTCCACACCTTCCGGTCGTGGGTCCGGTGGATTGCCGCCCGAGAACAGGAGGAACGGCGGAGCGGCGCGACCGAGCATGGCGCGCGCCTGCGTGATCAGCGCTACGCCGCTTCCACGGGCGAGCCTCTGATCGGTGATGACGAGCGCGAAGTCCGTGCCCGACTCCAGCATCGCCATCGCCTCGGTCGCGTCGTCCACCGCGGTGACGACGCAACCGAGCTTGCGGAGAGCGACACCGAGCAGCCGCCGGATGGTCGCGTCGTCGTCCACGACCAAGATCCGCGGGCGCGACTTGGCGAACGCCGTGGATCGAGCCGAATTGTTCGTCGCCATCGTGTCGGTCGTCGACTCTGGGAGCAATCGAAGATCGAGACCAGCAATTCGAGGCTCCTCGTCCATCTTTCGCTCTCGCATCGGATCCTCGCTAGGATCGCTGCCGCTTGAAGTTCTCGAGAGATCGCGCCATCGAGATCGCGCTCGCCGCCGTCGTGCTCGTGCTCGGTGGCGTGCTTCTCTATCGAGAGATCGTGGCGCCGGTCGAGCCGGCCGCGCATCCGATCGCCGCAGCGATCATGCGCGAGGAGAGCACGCTCGCGAGCGCGTGGCCTCCGCGTGGGCGCGATCTCGAGGGCGCGCTGGTCGGCTCGCCCGCCGTCACGGCCATCAGCGCGTCCGAGCACTTCGACGCGGGGCCCGACACATCGATGATCGACGCCGGTCCTCCGCTGCCCGCGCCCCCGCCGGACTCGCCGACGTTCGTCGTGCGGCAGGAGGAGCGCGACGGAACGTATTTTCTCGAGGTCGTCATCGGTGACGCGACGCTCGAGGACGAGCTGCCGATGCTCGTCGTGCTCCACGGCCGCGGCGGCTCGGCGCAGATCCCCGGCGGACCGTTCCTCGGGCTCACGCACGCGGTCCGCGTGATCGTGCCGCAAGCGACCGAGCGCCTCGGGTCCGGCTACGAGTGGCTGCCGGTCTACGTCGGTGAAGGCCTCGTCGATCGCCTGAGCTCGACGCTCTTCGCACAAGCCTCGCGCGTCGCATCGCTCGTGCGGCAGCTCAGCGAAGAGCGACCCACGACGGGCCGCGTGATCGTGAGCGGCTTCTCGCAAGGAGGCCTGCTGACGCTCACGCTCGCGCTCTATCACGACGATCTCTTCGCCGAGGCGTTCCCGCTCGCGTGCTGGCTGCCGCCACCGCTCGTGCCGGCCTATCGACGAACGGACCTGACCTACCCGCGGATTCGATCGATGCACGGCACCGCCGATCCGACGATTCCCTTCGGCCCGACGCGCGATCTCTTCATCCATCTGGCGTCGCTCGGCTTCGACGCGACGCTCGTTCCGTTCGACGGAGTTCAGCACACGATCAGCGACGACGAGAACGCGGTCTTCCACGAGTGGCTCGAGGCGGCAGTCTGCCGCGCCGCCTCCGACGACGACTGCGAAGAGGCTGCGGAGGCGCGTGCGCGCGCGATGATGCCGATCGACGTCATCCGACTCGATGCGGGTGTCGAGGGCGACGGCGACGCGGCCTCGAGCGACGACGCGGGACAGGATGGCGGCGCTCCCTGATGCGGGAATGTCGGGGCACTCCCGGCGCGTTCGATGGAAAGGTCCGGAGAGAATGGCCGCAGTCGATAGTCTCCTCTCGCTCGCTCACCGCGAAGGTGCGGACGAAGTGCGTCTCGGGACCGATCGCGCACCCGCGATGTTCGCGTCGGGCTCGCCGAAGCGTCTCTCGATGCCGAAGACGCCCGACGACATGCTGCGACATCTGCTCGGCACGATCTTGTCGGGCGTCGAAGGGAAGCTGAAGGACGCAGGACGCGCGGAGACGACGTACGAGCTCGCGAACGTGGGCGCGTATCGCGTCGCGATCAGCAAGCGCGGAGACGGCGGGCTCGATGCCGTGTTCACGCTCGGCGCGCGACCGACGCCGATCGCTGCGCCCGCCAAGCCCGCGCCCGCGGCTCCGCCGATCGCCGCGCGCGCACCGATCGCCGCCGCTCCAGCGATTCCGCAGACGATCGAAGAGGCGCCGACGCTGGAGGCAGGCAACGGCGAGCCGTCCGAAGAGCTGCTCTCGCTGCTCGTGCGCGCGCACGTCATGGGCGCGAGCGACGTACACCTCTCTTCGGCGGAGTCGCCCGTCGTGCGCACGCATGGCGCGCTCTCGACGCTCACCGAGGAAGGAACGAGCGACGTGCCGACGCTGCTCGGCGGTCTCTACGATGCGCGGGTCGAGTCGATCCTCGCGCGCGGCAAGTCGGTCGACTTCATGGTCACGCTGCCCGAAGAGCCGATCGGCCCGCGTGGTCGTGCGCCACGAGTACGCGGCAATCTCTATCGCTCGGCGAGCGGTCTGGCAGTCGCGCTGCGTCTGTTGCCGCCCGAAGCGCCCGCGCTCGACGCGCTCGCCCACGGAGGTCTGCTCAACGAGCTCGCGATGCTGCCGAATGGGCTCGTGCTCGTCGTCGGCCCGACCGGATCGGGCAAGAGCACGACGCTCGCCGCGATGGCGCGCGAGATCTTGCGGCGTCGCTCGGTGCTCCTCGTGACGCTCGAGGATCCGATCGAGTACGTGCTGCACGGTGCGCGCGGACGATCGATCGTGCGTCAGCGCCAGATCGGGCGCGACGTGGCGGACTTCGCGACGGGCCTGCGCGACGCGTTGCGTGAAGATCCCGACGTGATCCTGGTCGGCGAGATGCGGGACACCGAGAGCATCTCGCTCGCGCTCACCGCGGCCGAGACGGGGCATCTCGTGCTCTCGACGCTCCACAGTCGATCGGCGGCGAGCGCGATAGAGCGCATCGTCGACACCTATCCCGAAGGTCGCCAAGCGCAGCTGCGCGCGCAGCTCGCCGACTCCCTGAAAGCGGTCGTCGCGCAGCGCCTGCTGCCACGCGCGCGAGGCGATGGTCGCGTGCTCGCGCTCGAAGTGCTGCGCGTCACCTCCAGCGTCGCCAGCGGTCTTCGCGAAGGCAAGATCGGCACGATCGTCAGCGCCATGCAGTCGGGCCGTCAGAGCGGCATGGTCACGCTCGAGCGCAGCCTCGCCGATCTCGTGCGTCGCGGCGAGGTGCACTTCGACGAGGCCAAGGCCGCCTCCAACGATCCGGCGCAGCTCCAGAGCTATCGAGACGGATCAACCTGAGCGCAGACCGCGTTATGCTCGCCGCATGCGCGCGTCCACGAGAGCCTCGTTCGCCGTTCTCGTCGCCACGTCCGTCGCTCTCTTCTCGAGCGCGGCCTCCGCTCAGTTCACGTACTACCGCGACGATCACGTGCGCCATCGGCCCGCGCACATCGGCGTGTCGGCGATCGGCGGCGCCGAAGCGCACACGCACACGGGCGCGGTCGACGGGTTCGCGCGCATCGGCCTCGACGTCATCGGCACGCTCGTGCCGGGATTCGCGCTCGGCTTCACGCGGCTCGGGCCCTCGCGCTTCGGATACTCCGACATCGAGGGCGTGATCGTCGGATTCTCCGGCACGCCGACGTTCGAGTTCTCCTTCTTCCCCGGCACCAACGTGCAGTTGCTCTTGCAGCTCGGCGCGACGATCGATCTCGGGATGCCCACCAAGACCCAGAATTACGTGGCCGTGAACGCGGCCGTCACGACCGTCGTCGGCATCCGCTTCTGGCTCGGCAACACGTTCACCGTCGGCATCCTGCTCGGCAACGACATCGGCCTGACCAACCCGGGCATCAGCTCGTTCTTCGCCGGCGCGCTCGGCCAGGGCGAGCTCTCGTTCTTCGCCGGGCTCGAGCTGGGGTGGAACCTGTGAACGATCCCAAGCGCGGTCGCGAGCCGTCGGACATGTTCGCGGTCCGAGACTCCGGAACCGCGATCCCTACGATCAAAGAGGTTCCGCTCACCAAGGAAGAGATCGAGCGGCGCCGCCGCGTGCGCATCACGATCGCGATCGTGACCGTCATCAGCGTGATCATCGTCGCGCTGATCGCGCGCTACGCGTGGCATCGCAACGCGATCGCATCGGCGCGCGCCGAGGCCGAGCGAACGGGGCGCCTGCCGGCGATCGCCGCCGCGATCGCACAGCTCGAGGGCGAGACCGGCGCGGGAGACACCGCGCTCGCCGCGCGACTGCACGCGATGGCCGAGCTCGAGGGCGAGACGGGGCATCGCGAGCGCGCGGAAGCGTTGCTCGCGGGACACGATGCGACCGACGAGGGCGCGAGCGATCATCGCATTGCGATGGCCTATCTGGCGCTCGCCGCGGGCAACGTGCAGGCAGCGCTCACCGAGGTCTCGCCGCTCCAGCCGTCGGGACCACGCGCGGCGGAATCGGCACGCGCACGTGCGCTGGTCGCGGCCGCGGCGGGCAGTCTCGATCAGGCGCTCGCGATGGCGCAGGCGGCGGTGCAGGCGATGCCCGAGTCGCCGCGTCATCGGGCGCTGCTCGTCGAGATCAGCGCGCGCGCCGGTGTCCCCGCGCCTGCCGCCGGAGAAGACGACGATGCGACGCCGATGCACGATGCGCGCGCGATCTCGGTCTTCTGGCGCGGCGGACCGACGAGCGATGCGCGCACCGAGGCGCAGGCCGTGCTCGCGGCGAGCGATGCGACGCCGTTCGAGCACGCGCGCGCGCAGATCGTGATCGGTCTCGCCTCGGCCGTCGAAGGCGATACGAGCGGGGCGCGTACGGTGCTCGGCGAGGCGGCCGCCGTGGCGGGGCAAGGCGAGCTCTCGCGGATGCTGATCGCCGAGGGATGGCTGCTGATCGGCGCGCGCGACGAGGCGCACGCGATCGTCTCGGCGCTTCCGGCCGACGTGACGGCGGACGCGGGCGAGCGTGCTCGCGTGCACGCGCTCGACGCGCTCGCGGGAAACGATCCGAATCGCGCGGCCTCGGACGTGGCGACGGCGCCGGCAGGTGCACGTCGCTCGTGGATCGAGGGCCGCATCGCGATCGCGCGCGCGTTGCCCGACGTGGCGCGGCCCGCGCTCGCTTCCGCGTCGGCCGAGGCTTGGATCGGCACGATCGCGGCGAGCGATCTCGCGCTGCTCGAAGCGCAGGCGGGGCACGGCACCGAGGCGGTGGCGGCGATCGAGCCGCGTCTCGCTGCGGGCGCGACGTGGCCGCGCGTCGCCATGTCGGCGGCGCTCGCGCTCTCCGCCGCGGGACAGAACGATCGCGCGCTGACCGTCGTGGAGGCCGCGCTCGCTGCGCACCCGGACGAGGTCTCGCTGCTCGCCGCGCGTGGGCGCGTGCACCTCGCGGCAGAGCACTACGCGCCCGCGGTCGAGTCGCTGACGGCGGCGATCGCCCACGCGGACACCGACGCGACGCTGCATCGCGATCTCGGCCTCGCGCAGCTCGCGCTCCATCACGACGCCGAGGCGCGCACGGCCCTCGCGCGGTCGGCCGCGCTCGATCCGCACGACGGCAGGGCGCTGCTGCCGCTTCTCCGTCTCGACGTGGCTGCGGCAGACTTTCCGACTGCGGCGCAGACGCTCGCGCACGTCGACGAGATCCATCTCGCGTCGCTCGACGTCGAGCACCTGCGCGCACGCATCCTCGTCGGCAACCAAGCCGGACAGTCGGGAGCACGCGCCGTGATGGCCGCGCTGCGCACCGCGCGTCGCGACGCCGATCTGCATCTCGCGCTCGGGCGCCTCTACTTCCAGGCCGAGCGCTGGAACGATGCGATGACGGAAATGCTCGCCGCGCAGGACGCGTCCGAGCCGCGTCGCACCGTTCTTCTCTGGCGCCTCGTCGCGATGGGCCACGTCGGTCGCGAGAACCCGGTCACGCAGACGCTCGATGCGATGCGGCAGGACGCGACGGAGACCGAGACGCCGTTCACGCCGACGGAGGAGGCGCTCGCTCTGATCGCACAGGGCTGGATCGCCGTACACGATCAGGCGCGACCGCGCGCCGAGTCGCTCGCGCGTCGCGCGCTCCAGCTCGATCCCACGGCGTCGGAGGCGTCGCTGATCCTCGCGCACGTCGATGGCGATCAAGAGCGCGACCCGACGCCACACTTGCGCGAGGCGCTCGCGGAGCAACCGCCGGCCGTCGAAGCGATGGGCTGGCTCGCGCTGCTGGGAGATCTCGACGCCGAGCGCTGCGCGTTCGGGCGCCGCTACGTGGCCGCAGCTCCGACCGGCGTTCACGCGCACGACGTGCGTGCGCGAATCACGACGTGCCCGCCGGCAGCTCGTTGATCAGATGATGATCGGCGCGAGCGTCGTGACGCCGGCACCCCAGAACTGCATGGTGCCGGTGTCCATCGTCGCGAGGTGGCCCGCGCCGGTCATGCGATCGATGGCGATGAGCTGACCCGTGCTCGAGAAGCCGTAGACGGAGCGGCCCCAGTACGCGAGACCGAACACGCTGCGGTACTCGGTCGAGCCCTCGACGATCGGGCCGATGACGCGAATCGTGCTCGAGCCGTCGGTCGCGAACGTGATCTGCGCGAGCGTGTCGTGCGTATCGCCGTTGTGGCGGATGGTGGCGTACGTGCCGAGCCCCTGCACCGAGACGAGATCCCCGCTCGAGAGCCAGCTGCCCGGGTACTGACCGAGGTGGGTGGTGTGCGCGTTCGTCGGATCGATCTCGTAGTACGCGCCCATGTTGGTCGCGCCGACGAGCGTCTCGCGATCGGAGTGCAGCTCGCCGCGCGCGAGGAACGTCAGCGCGTAGAACTGCTCGCCCGCAGCGACGTCGAAGGTGCCGATGCGCGAGACGTGCGCGTTGGTCACGTTGACGGCGTACAGATCGGTCGCGCTCGACGTGAACACGTTCTGCGCCGAGTCGATCGCGAGATCGATCATCGGATCGGCATTGGCACCGGTCGGATCCGTGAACGGACCGATCGAGGTGACCGTCGTGGTGACCGGAGAGAAGGAGAAGAGCGTCCCCGACGAGTGCGCGTAGATGATCACGTCGGACAGGCCGTTCGTGTCGGGCGACATGCCCACGTCGTGCAGGGCGATCGGCGCGTCCGTGCCCACGTCGTCGATGGTTCCCCCGCCATCCGGGACCGGGACGCGTCGCACCTGCTCGGTGCAACCGACGACCGCGACACCTGCGAGACCGAGCAAGAACACCAGGCGAAGAAAGGCCATAGCGCATCGCTATACGGTGGCGCCGGGAGGCTGGCAAAGCGGCGCCGTGGCGTGGGCTATGCGCCTTCGCGCAGGCGCCTCTGGACCTCGCGCGGTGTCGGTAGCCCCTCTGCGCGGAACGCGGTCGCCATCGCTTCTGGCCGCGCGTAGCCGACCTGCTTGGCGACGTTGGTGACGGTGGAGGACTCGGCGCTGAGCATCAACACCGCGAGCGCGAGCCGGAAGCGCCGTGTCATCGCGCGCCAGCCGGCAGCGTCGCTCGCGAACGTCGAGAAGAGCTCCACGAAATCGCGCTCGGCTTGGCGAAGCGAGACCTCGGCCGCGTCTGCGAGCTCGACGAGCGCGGGGCTCACGCGGAGATCGCCGAAGAGCGCCGTGATCGCGCGCCACGTTCGAAGCGTGCGTGGCGGCTCGTCGACCACGATCGACGCGCGCGCATCGGCCGAGAGCCATCCGAGCTCCACGAAGCGATCGAGCAGGGCGTCGCGTCGGTCGCTCGTCAGCGCGCCCGCGCGCGCCGCTCGTTCGTAGGCATCGCACTCGGCCAAGAACGCCGCCGGAACGTCGAGCACCGTCCACTGCTCCTCGAGCGTGTCGTTCTCCGGCCCCGTGCCCTGGAGCTCGAGGATTCGGAACACGTCGCCCGATGCGCGGAGATCGATGCGACTCTCCTTCGGCGCGTCGTCGCGCGCGTGCACGCGGAACGCGCACGGTCGCTCGTAGACGCGCTCGTCCGCACCGAAGAGCTCGAGGCGCCCTTCGAGCAGCACGTAGAAGCGATCCTTCGAGAGCCGCACGCTCGGCGAGAGCACGCGCGTGTCCCACACCAGACGCTCGCGATGCACGGTGAAGATGCGAAAGCGCCGCTCGAACGCGACGTGCACCGTGTACGCGCCTCCCTCGAAGCTCACTCGTCCGGTAGCGTCCAGCACCGATCCCGATCGTACGCACTCCGGCCCGCGTCGGATCCGAGAATCGTGTCTCGCGCGCACGCCGAGTCCGTGGGAGCACTCCGAGCATGAAGGTATTGGTCGTCAACGCGGGCTCGACCTCGATCAAGTACATCGTCTACGAGATGGAGACGGAGGCGCGCCTCGCCAGCGGTCAGGTCGAGCGCATGCATACCGAGCACGCCATGCACGTGCACGACGGCGTCAGCGACGCGGTCGATGGTCGCGATCCGAAGGCCGCGCTCTCGGCGATCTTCGCGCACCTCACACGTGTTGGCGGTCCGCTCGCGGCGGCGGGCGCGCTCGGTGCGGTCGGCCATCGCGTCGTGCACGGCGGTGAGCGGCTCACCGTGCCGACGCGGATCGACGCGAAGGTCGAAGCGCTGATCGAAGAGTGCGCGGTGTTCGCGCCGCTCCACAACCCGGCCAACCTCGCGTGCATCCGCGCGGCGAAGGAGCTCTATCCCGACGTGCCGCACGTGGCGGTGTTCGACACGGCCTTCCACGCGAGCCTGCCCGCGCAGGCGTACACGTACGCGCTGCCCCCCGCGCTCTACCTGGAGAAGGGCATTCGCCGCTACGGGTTCCACGGACCGAGCCATCAGTTCATGGCGCTCTCGGCGGCCGAGCATCTGGGGACCGAGCTCTCGCGCCTTCGCCTCGTCACTTGCCACCTCGGTGGCGGTGCGAGCGTGTGCGCGATCGAGAACGGTATGTCGGTCGACACGTCGATGGGCATGACGCCGCTCGAAGGCCTGGTGATGGGCACGCGCTCGGGCGACATCGATCCGGCGATCCCCGTCCTGCTCGCGCGCCAGGGCCTCTCGCCCGATCGTATCGACGAGATGCTCAATCGCGAGTCGGGCTTGAGCGGGCTCAGCGGCGTGGGCGCCGACTTCCGCGACATCGAGCGTGCCGCCGACGGGGGCGATCCACGCGCGCGCCTCGCGATCGACGTGTTCGTGCATCGCCTCAAGAAGTACGTGGGCGCGTTCGTCGCCGTGCTCGGTGGCGCCGACGCGCTCGTGTTCACGGGCGGCATCGGCGAGAACTCGGTGCGCGTGCGCAGCGCGGTGTGCGAAGGCCTCGTCTACATGGGCGTCGCGCTCGACGAAGAGGCCAATCGCACCGAGCGCGCCGTCGATCACGACGGCATCGTCGATGTGTCGCGCAAGAGGGCACCGACGCGCGTGCTCGTCGTCCACACCGACGAAGAGCGCATGATCGCGCGCGAGACCGTGCGCTGCGTGGTCGGGCCGACCGGCGTCATCCGCAGCGTGCACACCAAGCCGATCCCCGTGGGCGTGAGCGTGCGGCACGTGCATCTGAACCGCGCCGACTGCGACGCGCTCTTCGGTGCCGGCTACGAGCTCACGAGGCGCCGCGACGTCACGCAGCCCGGACAGTACGTCACGCGCGAGACCGTCGATCTCGTCGGCCCGAAGGGCGAGCTACGACACGTCGCGATCATCGCGCCGCTGCGCGAGCGCACGCAGGTCGAGCTCGCGCGTACGGATGCGATCGCGCTCGGCGTCTCGCCTCCCTTGCGCGAGAGCGGTCACCTCGACGGCACGCCCGGCATCCGGATGCGCGGTCCGAACGGGACGATCGAGACGAACGGGGGCGTGATCCTCGCGCTGCGCCACGTCCACATGCATCCCGATCAGGCCAAGGCGTACGGCGTGAAGGATCGCGACGTGATCCGCGTGAAGGCGCACGGCGAGCGCGAGATGTCGCTCGGAGACGTCGTGGTGCGCGTCAGCCCCAACTTCGATCTCGACATGCACGTCGACACCGACGAGGCGAACGCCGCCGGGCTCGGGCAGGGCAGCGTCGTCGCCTTCGAAGGGGTCCAGCGCTGAACGTTCTTCCACAATCGACGGCCATACGTCTTGCGCATTCGATTCGCGTGCGCATGTTCTGCATTCGCACGGTTTCCGGTCCTCGCTTCGCTCGGACGGGTCTGACGTGCTGCGCCTCGACGCCCTGCCTTTCAAGAGGGGGTCGATCGCAGCGTTTCCCCCGAGCTCGAAGCTCTCTCGGTGGTCTCGCGTTTCGACCATTTCAGAGCCGAATCGAGTGACCCGTGAACAATCGCCTGCACATCGGAAACCTCTCCTTCCAGACCACCGCCGACACGCTTCGTGAGGCCCTCTCGCGCCACGGCACGGTCGAGGACGTCCACGTTCCCGTCGAGCGCGAGACCGGCCGCGCGCGCGGCTTCGGCTTCGTGACGATGGTCAGCGCGGAAGACGCGCAGCGTGCGATCACCGCGCTCGACGGCTCGACCATCGACGGTCGCTCGGTCCGCGTGAGCATCGCTCAAGAGCGCAGCCGCAACTGAGAGCCCGACTCGGAACCAGAGGTTTCGAGTCGGACCCTGGCGCGCTCGCTCCGATCTCCGCCCCGCTCCCAGTCGTTTTTCGAGAGGACCATCGATCATGAGTACTGCTTCGCCGCGCATCGCCTCCCCACGCGTGTACACGCACGCTTCTCGCGCCGACTGGGGTCGCGCGCTCGTCTCGGAGGAGCGTCCCGATCGGAAGACGTACTTCTTCGAGAACGCCGGGGCGCGGACGTTCCTCAACGGGAGCCCGTTGATCGTCGAAGTCACGCTCGGAGCCGAGGAGCGCGGCGCGTTGGCGCGGCTCATCGCCGATCGGCACGCACCGCCGCCGGCCGTGAAGAAGGCGTCGAAGCCGCGTGTGAAGAAGGCGGCCTCGGCTGCCTCGAAGGTCCTCTCGTTCGAGCGACAGCTCACTCTCTTCGCGACGACGTCGCCGCGTGGATTCGTCGATCCGGCCGTCGCGCTCGCGGAAGCGACGACGCCGGCGACGCGTGCGAAGAACGAGCGGTCGGCGGTGCGCTTCGCATCCGAAGTCCTCTCGGCGCGCGCGATCGAGACGGCGCTGCGCGAGGGCCGCGCCTCCGAGGTCGTGGCGAACGCGCTGCGTGTCCTGCAGAGCGCCAGCGCGCTCTCGCTTCCCAAGGGCGACGTGGGCGCGTTCGAGCGTCTCACGCCGGCCTCGCACGAGGACGTCGCCACGACGCTCGCGGCGCTCCTCCACGGAACCGGCGACTATGCGATCCGCTTCGATGCGTTCGTGAAGGCGACCGGCACCACCGCGTGGACGATCGCGACCGTCTTCCCGGCGCTCGTGCATCCCAGCGAGCACTTCCTCGTGAAGTCGACGATGAACCAGCGACAGGCGCTGGCCATCGGTGCGGCCGAGCCGCCGCTCGGCACGCCGACGGGCGAGGCGTACGCCAAGCATCTCGCCGTCGCGCGCACGACGAAAGAGCGACTGATCGCGGCCTCGATGACGCCGGCGGATCTGCTCGACGTCTACACTTTCGGATGGCGCACCCTCACGCGTGCGGCCTCTGCGTCGCTCACGCGCACCAAGAGCTGAGAGCTTCGGCTCTCAGTTCGTGCGCGTGGCTGGGCTCGGGTCGGCAATGCCGGCCTCGAGCCACCAGCGAATCGTGAGGATCGTGTCGATGTCGGCCTGCTCGTAGGCCACGCGGCGCAGCTCGTCGACGACGCGGCTCTCGTCGCTCTCTGGACGCTCGTCCTCGTAGACGAAGCGAACGAAGAGAGCGCCGGGCCGCGGCTCCTCGATGCTCACGAGCAGGGACGAGCGCGGGATCTCGCCTTGCGCAGGGATCTCGTAGCGCACGTGATCGTGCGGGCTGAAGTGCACCTCGTCGCGCACCGTCACCTCGCCGTAGCGCAGCGCGCGCGTGAGACGAGCGCCGGTGCGTGCGAGCAATCGCACCTCGCTCAGGCTCGGCACGAAGAGATCGGGTCGCTCGGCCCGCAGCACCAGGCCTCGCCAGATCTGTTCGCGCGTCAGCGTGGGCGCTTCCGCGAGCGTGGGATCGTTGATCTCGATGAGGTGCTCGAATCTCACGTGAGCTCTCCGGGGCTCGGGGGCGCGACTTGACCCTCTCGGACACGCGGCCATAAACTCGAATCGGTGTCCGAGCGTCGCGTCGCGCTGGTCGCGGTCGATAGCAGGTGGCAAGACCCGAAGGGGACTTTCTACTCCTTCTCGTATGGCGCCGAGAAGCTCCGAGCGTCGCTGAGAACGGCCGAAGACCTCTCCGACGTCGAGATCTTGCTGCTCGATCTGCGCAGCGGCGAGTCCGACGAGTTCTTCGAGCGCATCCGCGACTTCCGTCCGACGCTCGTCGGCCTCTCGACGTACATCTGGTCGCTCGAGATCTTCGCGGACCTGACCGAGCGTCTGCGCGCGCACGATCCGTCGATCGTCATCGTGGCCGGCGGTGCGGGCGCGCGCCGCAGCGTGCTCGACCTCGCGCCCCACCGCGCCTTCCGCGATCGTCTCGATGCCGTCGTCGCCGGCGAGGGAGAAGAGATCATCCGCGAGCTCGTGCGCGAGCACCAGACGCCGGGTTGGCAGTCGCGCGTCGCGGGTCTCGACATCCCCACGCGTGGGCTCTGGCGCAAGTCACCGCCGGCCGAACGCCCGGAGCTCGACGACTTCGCGTCTCCGTATCAGCTCGACCTCGCGCCGCGCGCGAAGACCGGATACATCGAGACGTTCCGTGGCTGTCCGATCCATTGCGCCTTCTGCCAATGGGGAGACCAGAAGTCCGATCGCGTCCACAGCGCCGAGTACCTGGAGCGTCACCTCGAAGGCATCCGTCGCTCGGAAGCGCTCAACATCTTCTTTCTGGACGCCGCGTTCAACCTCAGCCCGCGTGGGTTCCGTGCGTTGGTCGAGGCCGAGTCGCACGTCCACGCGCTCGCCGACAAGACGGTCCACGGTCACCTCTATCCGACGTACTTGACCGACGAGCATCTCGCGTTCTTCGACACCGTGGGTCAGATCCAGGTCAGCGTCGGCATCCAGAGCTTCGACAAGGAAGTGCTGCGCCGGATGTCACGGCCCTTCGACATCGAGCGGTTCCAGTCCGTGCTGAAGCGAATGCGCGGTCGGCTCGACGTCGATCTCGAGCTCATCTTCGGCCTGCCCGGTGACAACCCGGCGTCCTTCCGACGAACGTTGGAGACGGCGCTCGAGCTCGGCAACAGCGTGAAGGTCTTTCGTTGTCTCGTGCTCCCCGATGCTCTCATCGAGCACCGTGAGAAGTTCGCCATCGACTTCGATCCGCGCACGTTCGAGCTGCGCTCGGCCGAGGGCTGGACGGCCGAAGATCTCGAGCGCGAGTGGGAGCCGGTCGTTCGCCTCGCCAGCCAGGGAGGCAATCCGATCCTGAACCCGGACTGGGTCGGTTGGGTCATCGATCGCGGCGACGTCGCTACGAAGGAAGAGAGCCCACCTTCGGTCCGTTCGGTCGCCTCGCTCCTCGACGACCAGCGCATGGATCAGCTGCGCCGCGAGCTCGATCGCGTCGTGGGCTCGTGGACGCTGCTCGACGTGGGCCGTGAGCGAGGCGCCCTCGCCGTCGAGCTGCAGGGCCCGGACGGCGCGGTCACGTTGCTGGTCGTTCGCATCGACCGGCCCGAGCGCAGCTTCGTCACCCGAGACGGGCTCGCGTACTCCCATCGTGGTCCCGTCCTCGCGCAGAGCGCGCGCGGGCTCAAGCGTGTGATCGACGTGCTGCACGCGGACATGCAGCGTCTGGTCGGTGCGCCGGCCGAGCTCGAGCTCTCCACGTGAACGACGTCCGGGCGCCCGCGGAAGAGATCCGTAGGCGTGGCTTCACGGTGCTTCCCGCGCTGTACCCCGAGACCTGGGTTCGCACGCTGCGCACCGCGCTCGAAGCGGTGTACGACGCCGCGGGCCGGCCGCCGACCGTCTCGTCGGGCCACGTGGTCGACGGCGCGTCCGACACGACGCCGACCGCGGCGGGCTTCGCGGTACGACAGATCCTGAAGGTGCGTCCCGATCTCGCGCCGCTCTTGCTGCGCGACGAGATGGTCGCCGTCCTGCGGGCTGCGCTCGGTGAGGACATGGTGCTCGAGATCGCCGGTGGCCTTCTCTCCGAGCCGTCGCGGCCGTTCTTCAAGTGGCACAACCACATCGGCGGGATCGATGACTACCGCTGGGAGAAGCGCAGCGACTATCCGCGCAGCGAAGTGCCTCAGCGCGTGCTCGTGCTCGTCTATCTCCAGCCGATCACTCCCGCGCTCGGATCGCTGCTCGTTCTGCCACGCACGTCCTCCGATCCGATCGCACCGCCCGCGCCGATCGAGGCGCGACACTGGGACGGCGAGGTGGTCGTCGAGGCTCCGGCCGGCACGGCCGTGCTGCTCGAGCAATCGACGTGGCACGCAGCGCTGCCGCAGACGACGGACATGCTGAGGATGTTGCTCGGTCTCTATTTCGCGTCGCCATCGGCACCGCCCGGTGCGGGCACGGACGAGGGTCTTCTCACTCTGGAGACCGACGTTCCGCTCCTGCGCTCCGTGCTCCGCAATCGATCATGAGCGATCTCTTCGCGGCCCGTGTGCGCCAGCTCGGCGAGGAGTCGTACGCGATCTGGCCGGCGCTCTACGATCCCGACCGCGTCGGCGCGATGCGCGCGGAGCTCGAGCGCGTGTATCGCGAGGCGGGTGCGCCGACACCCTACGGCGTGGGCGTGACGTGGCTCGGCGACGGGATCGAGATCTCGTCGACGGGCTTCGTCGTCCACAAGCTCCTCGGGCGGAGCCGCACGCTCCATCGCGATCTCTTGTCGCGCGAGGCGGTCGATCTCGTGCGAGGCGTGCTCGGGCAGGACATGCACCTCGAGATGGTCGCAGGCGTCGTCTGCGATCACACGCGTCCCTTCTTCGAGTGGCACATGCACGTCGGCGGGATCGA
Organism: uncultured Sandaracinaceae bacterium; assembly: GCA_964429305.1. Taxonomy (GTDB): domain Bacteria; phylum Myxococcota_A; class Polyangia; order Polyangiales; family Sandaracinaceae; genus JBBSAT01. The sequence goes on from CAYSCF010000010.1 coordinate 21,000, forward strand.
CGACGAGCTCTACCGACGACAGGGCCTGCTTCCGCGCTTCGAGCGCGCCGAGCGGATCTCGATGATCGTCTACCTCGACGAGATGGACGAGCACTCCGGACAGCTGCTCGTGCTCCCGCGGAAGATCACGGACCCGATGACGCCGCCCCAGCCGATCGCGTCGCGCGCGTGGGACGGACAGATCGCGGTGCGCGGTCCCGCGGGAACGGCCGTCTTCATGGAGCAGAGCACGTGGCACGCGGTGTTGCCGCGAAACCACGCCTCGCCACGCATGTTCGTCGGATTCTGGTTCGCGGCTGCGCACGCGACGCAGGCCGAGCGGACCGACGAGACCTTGCGCGAGCTCGGCGACGTCGACGAGGTGCTCGCGTCGGTCCTGCCTCGAGGCGCGCGATGAGCGCCTGTGCGGACGAGATCCTCGCGCGCGGCTGGACGATCTTGCCGCGACCACTCGATGCCAACGCGCTCGAGAAGCTCGTCACGACGCTCGATCGGCTGCGCTCGACGGTCGCGAGCACGCCACTCCACGCGAGAGACGATCTCGTGGTGGCGGACGACGCGAAAGTGAGCGCCGTCGGGCTCGCGTTCTTCGGGCTGCTCGAGCGAGCACCCGAGCTCGGCGAGATGTTCGCGCGCCCCGAGCTCGTCGCGCTCTTGCACGAGATCCTCGGCGCCGAGCTCGATCTCGAGCAGTGCACGGGTGTCCTCTCCGACGAGACGCGTCCGTTTTTCTTCTGGCACAACCACCGAGGAGGGATCGACGGAGCCGACTTTCGTGAGAGCCCCGGCCCGGCACCAGCACGCATCGAGCGTCTCGTGTGCACGTTCTACGGAACGCCGCTCGATGCCGAGAACGGCCGCATGTGGATCTGCTCGCGCCGGGTCGGAGACGCGCTCGAGCCGCCGCATCCACCCGGGCGCGAGCCTTGGCCCGACGCGCGCGCGATCGAGGCACCAGCGGGATCGATCCTCGTGCTCGACGAAGCCACCTGGCATGCGGTCGCGCCGATGACGCGTGCGGGCACGCGTCGCTTCGCGGCATGCATGGTCCGGCGTGCGGGGCTCGCCCCGACGAGCCGCGTCGATCCGAGCATCGCGCCCGCGCTCGCCGCCGACCCCCGCCTCGGCGCGATCTATCGACCGTCGCCCGCGATCGCGAACGCGTCCCGGGGGATGGGATGAAGGTCCTGTTCGTCTACTTCACCGATCCTCCGCGGCAGTTCAGCTCCTCGGTGGCGGCGCTCGCCGCCGTCGTCCGCGCGCGGGGCCACTCGCCCGCCGCGCTCGAGGTCTCGTGCAAGGGGTCGGTCGCCGACGCGACCACCGACATCGTCCGAGCGGCGCCGGACGTGATCGCCGTGTCGGCGATGTCGCGCGACTGGCCCGGAGCCAGCGCGGTCCTCACGCGCGTACGCGCATCGAGCCGCGCGTTCGTCGTCGTCGGCGGATATCACGCGACGCTCGCGCCGAACGACGTCGCATCGTGCGACGCGGTCGACGCGATCGGAATCGGCGAAGGCGAGCATGCGCTCGGCGCTCTGCTCGACACGCTCGACGCCGGCGGCACGCCCGTGACGATCCCGGGCTTGTGGGCTCGCGGGCAGAAAGGTTGGCAGGGACCGCCACCCGCCGCGTGGCCGGAGCTCGACATCGGCAAGCTTTTGCCTTGGGACTACGACGTGTTAGGTGACGTGCGCGCGATCCTCGCCCGAGGCATCAACACCTTCGGTCCCCACGTCGATCGTTACCTTCCGACGCGCGCGAGCCGCGGCTGTCCCTTCACGTGCTCGTACTGCTCCGCGCCCGCGTGGGGAAAGATCGGCGGCCACGCGCGTCCGGATCGCGTGAACGTACGCCCGGTCGAGCACCTCGTGACGGAGCTCGCCGCCGTGCGCGACCGTTACGAGCCCGAAGGCTTCGAGTTCTGGGACGAGCACTTCCCGCTCTCGATCGAGTGGCTGCGAGAGCTCGCTCGGATCTATCCGGAGCGCGTCGGGCTGCCGTTCAAGGTCGAGATGCATCCCAACGCCGCGAGCCGCGAGCGGCTGGCGTTGCTCGTCGAAGCAGGCTGCGTGCTGTTCCATTGCGGCGTCGAGGCGGGCGACGAGCAGCTGCGACGCGACGTGCTGCATCGCCGCACGCGCGACGCCGATCTCCAGAGAGTCTTCGACGACTGCCGATCGCTCGGCCTCGCGACGAGCGCATCGTTGATGACGATGTTGCCCGGCGAGACGCGAGCGCAGATGGTGTCCACCACGACGCTGCTGCGCCGCCTCCGCCCGGGCTCGTTCATGTGGTCGACGTACCAGCCCCTTCCCGGAACGCCGTTGGGCGATGCGGCAGTGAGCGCGTGGCCGACGCCGGCGACGGATCGCCTCGACGATCACGCACCGTACGAGACACGCACGCCGCCCGCGGTCACGAGCTCCGAGCGCGAAGAGACGTATCGAGAGCTCGCCACGCTCCAAGCGAGCCTGGTCGCGGCCGCGGGCGAAGGACGAGCCGAGCGGGGGCGGCCCGTCGACGTTCCGACGCCACGCGGCGCGCCTCCCGCGGGTCTGCTCGAGCGGCTCGGTCTCGGCGGGCCGTCGGCATCCCTCGACCTCGTCACGCGGATCAACGCCGCCGTTCTTCAGCGTGGCGTGCTGACGCTCGAGATCGAAGCGGCCCGAGCGGCGCCTTGCACGGTGACGATCGGTCCGAACGACGGCTCGCGATTCTATCGGACGACGACACGGCTCGGGCTCAGCTATCGCGGGCGCGAGGCGCCGGCCGTGGTCCTTCGCGCGATCGATGCGATGGCCGCACGCATCGCGGACCTCGGCATGGAAGATCTGCGGCGCTTCTTCGAGGAGCCCACGGCATGAGCACAGGGCAGCACGCACGAGATCTGCTGGAGCGCGGCTACACGATCCTTCCGCGCACGCACGACGCGGCGACGGTCGAGACGATCCGCACGCGCCTGGCCGCCATTCACCGAGCGCACGGCGCGCCCGCTCCGTACTCCGCGAAGGATCGTCCGCTGAGCGAGCATGCGTTGCTCAATCCCACGGGCTTCGTTCTCTTCGAGCTCCTCGGCCTCGCACCGGAGCTGGCGCCGCTCCTCTTGTCTCCGGCGCTCGTGGACGTTGCGCGCGAAGTGCTCGGTGAAGACGCCTTCCTCGAGCTCACGGGAGCGGTCGTCTCGGACTCCGGTCGGCCCTTCTTCTCGTGGCACAACCACATCGGAGGCATCGACGTCGAAGCGTTCCGCGCGAGCGGCGTCTTCCCTCGCTTCGAGCGTTCCGAGCGCCTGATCGCGGTCGTCTATCTCGACGAGATCGACGAAGACACCGGCCCGCTCGTCGCGCTTCCCCGCCGCATCGACGAGCCGACCGAGCCGCAGCGAGACCTGCGCACGCAGCACTGGGACGGCGAGGTCCTCCTGACGTTCCCGCGCGGCTCGACGCTCGTGTTCGAGCAGTGCACGTGGCACGCGGTGCGGACGCAGAAGCGCGATGGTCTGCGCATGTTCGTCGGCACCTACTTCGCGTCGCGTCGCGCGCCGCCGACGCAGAGCATCGATCGCTCGCTGGTGGGTCTGCGAGGCGGAGGCTCTCTGCTTCGTTCCGTGCTGCGCGAGCCGGGAGACTGACGAGCCACGCGCGTGAGCGCGCAGAACCGTGTGGTACGCTCGAGATCGTCGCCGATGACCGATCTTCGCCTCGTGCTCTCGCGCGCGCTCGGCTCGCCGTTCGCCTCACGCGTGGCCGCCGTCGAGGCCTGGATGGGCGCGTGGGGCCTCGGTCTGCCCGCGCTCGAGACGTCGCTACGCGTGGGATCGACGCACGGCGCCCGCATGATGATCGAGCGTGTTCCGGCGGGCGCGGTATCGAGCTGTTTCGATGCGCTCGGCGTCGCGCTTCCGCCGCGGGGGCGCGCGCTCGTGTCGATGGCCGAGCGGCTCGCGCTGCCCACGATCACCGGCTGGGATGCGAGCGCGACGTCCCTCGCCAAGCTCTACGTGAACGCGTCGGACGCCTCGGCGACGGTGCGCGCGCGTCTCGCTGGAGCGCTCGGCCTGCCGGACGACGCCGCGCCGCACGTGGTCGGCATCAACGTCACGGCCTCCGACGTCGAAGAGAAGCACTACACGCAGACGATGCTCGCTCCGCCGCTCGCGGATGTCGAAGCGCGGCTCTTCTCGCCCTTCGTCGAGAGCGAAGCCGTCGCGGGCTGGGTGGTCTCGCGAACGTTCGATGCGAGCGGGATCGCGCCGCGCGCCGTCTTCGCCGCGATCCGTCGCGATCATCCGGCGGCTCTCCGCGCGGCCGCCACGCTGCCCGGATGGAGCGACGAGGCGATCGCGAGCGCCGCTCCTTTCGCGCCGAGGTCGCTGACGTCGATCGGCCTCGATGCGCGAGCGCCGCATCGATGGACGGCGTACTTCAAACCGCGCGATGCAGCGCAGAGCTGGTCGATCGAGCCCGTGCTCGTCGTGCGCGCGCCCGGAGTCGAGCTCGGTCTCTTCGTCGAGCCGACGGCGCACGGTCGGCGCGCGTGGACCGAGGCGCGCGGTCACGCCGTGTCGTATCGCGTGCGCGAAGGCGAGGTCGAGCGGCGCACGCTCGAGGCGCTGCGCGTCTGGGCCTCCGCGCAGCTCTCCGCCGGAATCGATCCGCTCGCGCTCGCACGCGAGTCCATCCCGCCCGAGCCCTGGCATGTCGTCGACGTACCTTGATCCGAATCTCGCTCGCGTCCTACCGCTCGCACACAGCGGCTCGGACGACGCGTACTACGACTACTGCCTCGAGCCTTATCGACCGCGTCGCCCGTGGGAGGGTAAGTACCGATCGGAGAATCTGCTCTGGCACTCGCTCCTGGTCGCCGGCGCCGATGCCGTGCTCGGGCCGCCGATGCGCGCCGTCCAGTCGGCGCTCGGTCTCGATCTCACGGTGTGGGGCGTGAAGTGGGATGGCGCGCGGCTCTGGTGGGAGCTCTATTTCTACGATCCGCGAAAGGAAGATCCGAACGCGACGCTCACGAGCGTTGCTCGCGTGCTGGCTCCATGGCTTCGATTCGCTCCGAAGATCGACGAGCGCTGGCCGTACATGATGGTCAGCTTCGATCTCGACGCGGACGTGATCGCGCGCGGTCGCGTCGACGACGTCAGCCTCTATCTCACGGGCGAGACGGGGCACGCGGGGCGCGCGTACGAGCTGAGCGCGCGCGGGCCCGAGCTCACCAACACGTATCGTTTCCTCGAGGCCAAGCGGGAGGTCGATCAGGTCCTCGCGCTCGTCGAAGCGAGCGTGTTCGTCGACTGGTCGCGTCGCGAGACGTTGGCGAAGGTCATCCCGCCTCAGCTCTGGGCGTGCAAGAAGATCTGCGTCGCGAAGAAGAGGCGCGCCGACGGCATCTACTTCTCGGGCATCACGGTCGAGCAGCTGCTCTGGTTCTTTCGTCGCTTCTCGTACCCGGCGCCGCTCGTCGCCTTCGTGGCGCAGCACGAAGCGAAGTTCGAGCACCTCTTCTTCGACGTGGGCATCGACTACCGCTGGGATACCGACAAGAACGAGCTCGTGACGACGAAGTCCAGCTACTACGGGACCTTCTGAAGTGCAGAGCTTCAAAGGACGATTCGAGCCGACGCGCTTCGACGACCTGACGGTCACCGTCGACTTCCACTGCCACAGCGCATGTCGATTCTGCATCGTGCAGGAGGGCATGAATCGCTATCGTGGGCTCGGCATCGAGCGCTTTCGCGAGGTCGTCGCCGACAACGTGCGCCTGCGCAAGCACAAGCGCGTGATCTTCACGGGCGGCGAGGTCACGCTCGAGCCGTCGCTCTTCGAGTACATCGAGTGCGCGAAGTCGTCCGGCGCGTTCGACCACATCCGCGTGCAGACGAACGGCCGTCGGCTCGCCGATCGCGCGTTCGCGGAGCGAATCGTGGCGGCCGGTGTGGACGAATGGTTCGTGTCGCTGCACGGGCACGACGCCGCGACGCAGGACTACACGTCGCAACGTGCGAAGAGCTTCGACGAGGCCATCGCCGGGATCCGCAACCTCTCCGAGCTCGGCGTCACGCTGATGACCAACACGGTGCTGACGACGATCAACGTCGCGCACCTGGCCGACATCGTGGAGACGGTGCGCCCCTTTCGCCCCGTGCGCATGGAGTTCTGGAACTACCTGCCGATGGAGGACTTCCACGACGAGCGCGATCTGCTCGCGCCGATCGAGACGCTCGGCCCGTCGTTGGTCGCGGCGCTCGATCGCTGCCGGAGCGCGGGCATCGAGGCGGCCGTGAAGTACGTCCCGCGCTGCATCCTCGGCGCGCACGGCGATGCGCAGGACAACAGCCAGCCCGACGTCGTGATCGTCGAAGAGTTCTACGACGTCTATCCGAAGTTCGCGTGCATCCACGAGGCGAAGTGCGAGCACGCCGAGTCGTGCCTCGGTCTGCATCACCCGTACATCGCGAAGTTCGGCTGGGAGCGCGACGCGCTCGTCCCGACGCCGCGCACGACGCCCTGGCAGGAGCCCGAGTACGGCCTCTGGCTCGGGTCGGATGCGCCGGGCGCGAAAGACACGGCGACGTCGCTCGATCATCCCGAGTGGCGAGCGCTGGTGGAGGGCGTCGCCGAGCGACAACGCGCCGAGCTCGTCTCGGTGCAGGTCCAGCGCCGCGCGTGCGTGATACGATTCGCCGTCGAGGGCGCGAGCGTCGACATCGTCCTGACCACGAAGGACGAATCGGCGCCGGCGCTCGCGCGGAGCAAGTCGTTGAACGTCCACTATCGAAACATCGACGGCGACGCGCGTGCGGCTCGAGCCGCGCTGGCCGCGCTCGTCCAGGACGCGGCGCGCACGATCGTCGAGCGAGATCGCGGCGGCTTCCGATTGGACGCACGCAAGGGCCTGGTCGGCGCGGAGTCGTTCCGCAGGCCGCGCAGGGAGCGCACCACATGAAATTCCGTGAAGGCGTGTCGTCATGAAGACTCGACACTGGATGATCATCGCGGCGTTGCTCGTGATCGGCGTCGGCGCCGCCTCCTTGATCGGTCCTCCGAGCGCGCCCACCGAGCCGTCCGTGGTCGCCGACGCTCCAGCGGCGGGCCCAGAGCCCGCTCCGGCGGCGAGCCCGTCCGAGCTCGCCGTCGTGGCGCCGCTCGCGGCAGGCGCGGATCTCGGAGGCTGGACGGTCGATGGCATCGAGGGCGTCCGCGACGGAGCCATCTCCGTCGTGCTCCATCGCGACGAGCAGCGCTTCAGCCTGCGCGTGGCGCTCGACGCCCCCGATGGGCCGCTCGCGCCGGCGCGTGTCGGGCGATACGCGATCTATTACACGAACGGCATCGACGGCGCAGAGGCGCAGTCGCTGGCCACCGCGCTCCAGGCCGTGATCGCGACCCATCCGGACGTGGAGCCACCCCCCGGCCTCGGCGTGATCACGGTGGAGCCGCTGGGCGACGGGGCCTGATCAGCGTCGCTCGCGCTCGCGGGCGACGATGCGCTCTACGTTCTCGGACACGAGCCGCACGATCGTGTCGATCACGCGCTTCTCGTCGAAGTCTCCGTCACGATCGCTGCGGCGCTCGTCGCGATCGCGTCCTCGTCGCTCGTCGTGGTCTCGACCTCGATCGCGCTCGAGCCGCTCGAGGCGCGCGTCGAGATCGCGCAAGCGGTCCAGAACCTCGTTCCATCGGTCGTCCATGACGTTCGGTCCTTCCTCGTGATCGATGGTCGCGCTCAGCTCGTCGCATCCGTCGCGACGGGACGCTTGCGCACCAGATCTTCCGGCGCGACGAGCCAGGGCGGCTCGGGAACCTTGTCGAGCTCGTAGAAGCCGCCGCAGAACACCGCTCGCGTGCAGCTCGCGCACACAGGCTTCCGTACCCGTCGCTCGGCGAGATACTCGGCGAGGTTCACGTCCTCGTTGTTCACGAAGATCATGTGCCGGGCGAGCTTGAGCAGGTCGCCCTCGAGGTGCGACTCGTAGCCGGGCATGAAGCAGAAGGGCAGGTTGATCACCTGCACCTTCATCCCGCGGGGCTTCCAGCGATCGATGAGCCCGCGCGTGACGGCCGCCGCATGCTCGATGTCCGGCGCGATCGTGCTCGTCGCGCGACCGAAGGGCGTGAGGAACTGGACGTTGATCCAGCGAAGGCCGAGCTCCCACGCGAGCTGCGTGAGCGCCTCGAGCTTCTCGACGTTGCTCTTCGTGAGCGTGACGTTCATGCCGAGCTCGACGCCCGGCGGCGCGTGCTTGGTGCAGTTCCGGATGCCACCCGTGGTCTGCTCGAACGCCTCGGCGACACCGACCTGCTGCGCGTGCGACTTCGCATCCGGGCCGTGCACGCTGAAGAGCAGCGTCGTCAGTCCCGAGCGCACGAGCTTCTTCGCGTAGTCCTCGTAGAAGGCCATGCGGCCGTTCGTCGTGACGTTGATGCGCTCGTATCCGATCGCGCGCGCGTAGCGGACCGTCTTGATCAGATCCGGATGCAGCGTCGGCTCGCCGCCGTCGAAGTCGACCATCGTCACGCCGCGCGCGCGGTACTCGCGCAGGTGCTCGTGCTGGCTCTCGGTGTGACCGTGCAGCTGCGTTCGCGTGCCCACCGCACAGAACGTGCAGCGGTTGTTGCACGCGTACGTGAGGTTCATGATCACTTTCTCGGGGCCCGACGACGCGCGCAGGCGGCGCTGCAGCGTCCACTCGAACTCCTGCAGCACCTCGAACGGAACGTCGTCACCTCCCGGCGCCGCGACGCCGTGCTGGAACGCGGGGCCCCAGTCCTCGACGACGGGCAGCGTGCGACCGCGCCGTGCGACCTCGGCGGCGAGCGCCGTGCCGGGCAGCGGCGTCGCGAATTGCACGGCGGGGAAGGCGTGGAATCGATCCCAGAGATCCATCGCGAAGGCGAGCGTCTCGTTGATCTCCGCGCGCGACTCGCCGGGCAGTCCGATCATGAAGTGGATGAGCAGCGGAACGCCCACCGCGTGCGCATCCTCGGCGACGCGCACGATGTCGGCGAGATCGAGCTGCTTCTTCACGACTTCCGCGACGACGCGTGGCGAGCCGCTCTCGGCGCTGACGCTCACCGTCGTCACGCGTCCCTTCATCCGCGCGAGGTGCGCGCGGGAGAGATAGTCGGCCCGCATCCCGTTCGGGATCTCGAAGCGCATGTCGAGCGACGTCATTGCATCGAGGAACGCATCGAAGTGGCGCTCGTTCACGTTGACGAGCTCGTCGAGCACGAAGAGGCGGGTGGCGTTCGTCGTCGCCACGAGCCGATCGAGCGTGGCCCCGAGCTTCTCCGGCGAAGGTCGCCGCTGCTTCTTCGGCTCGCCGGGCAGACGCTCCGGGTTCGAGCTGCAGTGCACGCACGAGAACGGACAGCCGCGCGTGGTGACGACGGGGATCGTCCGTCCGTCGATCGGGAACGTCCACGCGCCACGACCGAGGTTGCCCACCACGCGCGCGTGGAACCGCGCGTACGCATCGAGATCGATCGCATCCCAGGCGGGCAGAGGCAGCTCGTCGAGCTTCGGCGACTCGCCGCGATGCACACCGGGCGCGTAGCTCGCGAGCAAGCGAGGCACCGTCACCTCGGCCTCGTACTTCACGTACGTCGCGACCTCCGGATACGACGCGAGCACGTCCTCACCGCGCGTCTCGACGTAGTGCTGGCCGCTCTGGTGGCAGTCGGCGAGCACGATGCGCGCGTCGGGCGCGAGCCGAGCGAGCCCCGCGAGCAGGTCGCCCAGCACGTCGCAGCGATGCGGTGGGCGATGGAACGGCGTGTAGGCCACGACGATCGAGGCGAACGTCTCTGCGCCCATCTTCTCGCGTGCCGCGGCGATCACCGCGTCGACGGGCGCACCGAGATGCGCACGCCCATCGGGACGCCACGCGAGCGTGCTCGAGGGCAGCGCGTACGCATCGACGAGCACGGTGTCGATCCCCGCTTCCCGCAGGACCGCGGCGAGCTGCACGGCCCCCAGATCCGAGAAGTACGGATAGTCGATGAAGTCCCGTGCGATCGTGGTCGGCGGATGAACGACCAGCGTGCGTTGGGGGGGAAGAGGCATCGGGAGCCTTCAGCATCGCGCATATCGATGCTCGTCGCGAGCCTGTCGCGTGCGGGGGCCCCGGGGTACCATCGAGCGATGAGTGTTCCCGTTCCGGTTCCCCTCGTCCGTGCCGTTCCGGCGCCGAGCGCCGCAGATGGGGACAAGGTCGTCTCGCACGAGCAGGCGGCACACGAGAAGCGCAACTGGGTTCGCCTCACGTTCGAGTGCAACAACCGCTGCATCTTCTGTCTCGACTCCGACACGCACGACGGACGCATGCGCGACCGCGACGAGGTCAAAGAGCAGATCCTCGAGGGCCGCCGCGCCGGCGCGACGCGCCTGATCCTCTCGGGCGGCGAGCCCACGATCCATCCGCGCTACGTCGACTTCATCAAGCTCGGTCGGATGGCGGGCTATCCGAAGATCCAGACCGTCACCAACGGCCGGCTCTTCCAGTACCAAGACTTCCTCGATCGCTGCATCGACGCCGGCCTCGACGAGATCACGTTCTCGCTGCACGGGCCGAACGCGCGCATCCACGACGCGCTCGTCGGCGTGAAGGGCGCCTGGGAGCAGGAGAGCGCGGGGCTTCGCCGTGCGCTCGAGACGCGCGCGCGCACGGGCCGGCCGATCGTCAACGTCGACATCGTGATCAACCGCGCGAACGTGAAGCACCTGAAGGAGATGCTCGATCTCTTCATCGGCTGGGGCGTGCACGAGTTCGATCTCTTGCAGGTCGTCCCGTTCGGTCGCGCGTTCACCGAAGGCCGCACGACGCTCTTCTACGATCTCGAGGAGATGCAGCCGTATCTGCGCGAGGCGTTCGAGTACACGAAGCGCCCCGGCATCCACATCTGGCTGAACCGCTTTCCGCCCGCCCATCTCGAGGGCTTCGAGCACCTGATCCAGGACCCGTACAAGCTCAACGACGAGGTCCGCGGTCGCAAGGAAGAGTTCGCGCGCCTCTTGAGCACGGGCGAGGATCTCGACTGCCGCGAGAAAGAAGGGCGCTGCCGCTACTGCTACCTCGAGCAGCTCTGCAATCACCTCTACGACGAGCGCGATCGGCTCGCGAACGACGCTGTGACGCGCGTGCGCATCGACAGCGACCAGAAAGACGTCGTCGTGTTCGGCGGAGATCCGGCGAGCGCCAAGCGCGCGATCCACTTCGGCGAAGAGGGCGCGCAGGCCAAGCCCGAGGACGAGACGTTCGCCGATCCGGCGCTGCGCAAGAAGCCGACGCGCTCGCTCCCCGTGGTCGGCGGCGGCGTGGGCAAGAGTACCCAAGCACGCAGCCTCGCCAAGCGCATCGCGGACGCCAAGCTCACGCGCGGCTGGATCGTGGCGCCGGATCTCTCTCGCGCGCGTGGCGTGATCGCATCGCTGCCGGCGCTCGCCGAGCTCGAGCTGGAGATCGCGGACCTCGCCGGCGTCGCGGACGCGATCGATGCGAGCGACATGCTCGACGGAAGGCGTGTCGTCGCGCTGCACGTCGCACGCAGCGCGGATGCCGAAGCATGGCTCGCCCGTCGTGGCGCGTTCGAGATCGTCCTCTCGCTCACGCGCCAGAACGAGGCTTGGCTCCGCGCGCTCGAGACACCGAGCCCGCGCCTCGTGCTCCGGCAGCTCACGCACGAGCGCCTGACGGAGTCGGCCAGCGACGACGTCGATCTCACCGACTTCTTCGGCGCGTTCGCGCACGACGTGCCCGTGATCGGCGTGCCCGCGTGCGTGATCGGTCGCGCGCCGCGCCAAGAGCCCGCGACGCTCGATGCGTCGATGCTGACGTCCGACGGCGCGCTCGAGGTGTTCCGCTTCACGCGGCGCCACATCGAGGCCGGCTACATGACGAAGGCGCTGCGCTGCCGGACGTGCGTGCACGATGCGACGTGCGCCGGCATGCACGTGAACTACGTGCGCGCGCACGGCTACGGCCTCATGCGGCCGGTGTTGCAGGCCTCGGGTGCGTGACGAGTCAGCATCCAGCGTGTCGGGCCTGTTGCTGCCGCCCGAAGGAGCGCCGAGCGCGCGCATCGCTTCGCTGAGACGGGCCGAGGCGTGGCGGATGCTGAAGGCCCACGCGGCGACGGGCGATCTGGTCGTCGCGCGCGCGCTCGCCGATCTCGCGCGTGAAGCGCCGGCCGATGCGGTCGACGTTCTGATGGAGCCGGCGGCCGCCGTGCTCGCGCGCACGAACGAGCCGATGCACGCGGGGGATGCGTGGATGCTCGAGCTCGCGCGTCGCGGCCGGCCGATCGCGCGTTTCGAGCCGCGCGGAAGGCGGATCGTGAGCACGGCGCTGGAGCTCGAGCTCTGCTGGGATGCCGGCGTGCGCGTCGTGCTCTCGCCGGGTGTTCTCGAGATCGCGGGCCGCACGATCCCGCTCACGCACGACGCGTTGCGCGCCGCCGACTCGCGCCTGCACGTCGAGCCCTCGTGCGTGCGCCTGGCCGAGCGGCGGGGCGTGCTCCGCTTCGGGCTCGTCGACACGAACCCGCTCGCGATGTTCGAGACGCATCCGGACAAGGACGGCAACGCGTTCTCGCTCGGAGGTCACCCGATCGCCGAGTGGACGAGCGCGCTGGACGAGGCGCTCGGCATCGTCGATCGCCATCTGCCCGGCGTCGTCGACGAGATGACGATGCTCTCGCTCACGACGATCCCTGTCGGCTACGAGGCGGAGAAGCACGTGTCCGCGTCGTACCGCGAGTACGTCGGCGCCTGCTACCTCACGCTGCATCCCGACGTGCGCACGCTCGCCGAAGCGCTCGTGCACGAGTTCCAGCACAACAAGGCGAACCTCGCCTCGTATCACGACGTCTTGCTCGAGAACGGGCACACGACGCACGTGCGATCGCCGGTGCGGCCCGACATGCGCCCGCTCTGGGGCGTTCTCTTGGCCATCCACGCGTTCATCCCCGTCGCCGAGCTCTATCGACGCATGCTCGCGGCGGGAGACGCGCGCGTCGAGGCGCGCCTGCGTGACGTGCTCGCGCGCAACGACGAGGGCCTGCGCACCGTGTTGGAGCACGCGCGTCCGACGCGCGTGGGCGCGATGCTGATCGAAGAGCTCGCCGCGCTGCACGCGGAGCACCTCGCGTTCTTCGGGCGTGACACGAGCACTTCGGCCGGAGAGCTCACGTGGTGACGACGCTCGCGAGCGCGCCGCGACGCAAAGCGCTCGTGAAGGTCGGCTACGGCTGCAACGAGAACTGCACGTTCTGCCACACCGCCGACGTGCGCCACATCGACGGCACGAGCGACGAGGTCGTCCGCAAGATCCACCGCGCCAAGGAGATCGGCAGCGCGATGGTGGTGCTCAGCGGCGGCGAGCCGACGATCCGTCCCGAGCTGCTCGGATGGGCCGAGCTCATCGCGGGGCTCGGCATGGACTTCGGGCTCGTCACCAACGGGCTCGTGTTCGCGTATCCCGAGCGCATCGAGCGGCTGCTCGAGCAGCGCCTGCGCTACGTGTACATGTCGCTGCACGGCGTCGGGCGCGTGCACGACCGGCTCGTGCGCAGCGAGTCGTGGGACAACGCGTACGCGGCGGTGAAGAACCTGTCCGGCCGCGGGCTCGATCTCACGATCAACTGCGTCGTGACGCAGCAGAACGTCGAGCACCTGATCCCGCTGGTGGATCTGCTGCTGCCGTACCCGGATCTGCGTGTGAAGTTCTCGATGACGCAGCCGAAGGGCGGCGGCGCGCGTCTCTTCGACGCGGTGACGGAGCGCGTCTCGGTCGTCGCTGATCGCGTCGGCAAGGCGATCCGACACGGACGAGCGGCCGTGCTCGCGCGCGGCGCGAAGGGCCCGCGCTTCGGTCACGACGGCATCCCGCACTGCTTGCTCGGCGGTCTCGAGAATCTCTACGACGACCTCAAGACGCACGCCTTCGCCACGATGACGGACATCGGCGAGCCCGATTTCTTCCCGGTCGACGAAGCGCTCAACGTGCAGCCCGAGGAGATCTGCGGCGGCTGCAGCCTCCGTGGCGCGTGCCCGGGCCTCTTCCGCGGCTACGTCGAGCGCTACGGCACGGACGAGATCGCGCCGCCGGCGTCCGCGCCGCGCTCCAACTCGTTCACGTGGACCTTCGAGTCGCAGGTCGCGCTCGACGCGACGGAAGATCACTGCCCGCTACGCGATGGCTCGCTCGGCATCGCGCCGTGGGACGTCGGCCGCGAGCTCTTCGTCCGAAACGCCACGCCGGCCGGATATCGGATCGCGCGATTCCGCACCGACACGCGCGACTTCTCCGACGTCGAGATCAAGCGCATCAAGCACACGCTCGGGCAGGCGTACCTCGACGTCTCTCGCAAGCCGGCGCCCGACGACTTCGCTGCTGATCTGAGACCGCTGCGTCGCTCGTCTCTCTGCAGCGGATGCGCTCACGCCGAGCGCTGCACCGGCATGTTCGAGCCTGCGCTCGACGACGATCCCTTCACGCGCGACGACGCGCGCGTGCGCGAGCGGATCGCCGCCTCGAACGGCGACGTGCTCGATCTCGGCTGCGGAGAAGGGCCTTACGAAGCGATCCTCGCGCCGCTCGCGACATCGGGGACGATCCGCTACGTCGGTGTCGATCCGATCGCCGATCTCGACGCGCTCGGCCGGCGCTGGCCATGGGCGACGCTCGTGCGTGGCGAGGCCGAGTCGTTCGCGATCGATCGCTCGTTCGATCACGTGCTGATCTTGCGCAGCTGGAACCATCTGGCAGCGCCCGCCGACGTGGTTGCGCGCGTGCTCGACATCATGCGCCCGGGCGCCGAGCTGCTCGTGGTCGACAACGTCGCGTTCGGCCTCGCGCGAACGCGCGCGCACGCCCGCGTGGCGGAGGCCTCGGCCGCGCGCTTCGAGCATCATCGGAACGACGACGCCGAGGCGGCGCACCGGACGATCGCGCGCGCTGCCGGCTCGGAGCTCGAGCTGGTCGAGCGCAGCGACGTCGGCCCAGGCACCGCGAACCAGTGGCTTCTCCGCTATCGCAAGGCGTGACACGGGTTGGCAGCGCACCCGTTCGCGCGTTTGCGGTACGCTTCGCCAGTAGGAGCCTGAATTTGCCCGACAGCACGAATGTAGTGACCGGCTTGCCGGCGGATCAGTTCGAAGTGGAGCTCGCCGCGCGCTCGGTGACGTTGACGCTCGCGGAGTCGATCTACCCGCTCGAGGCCATCTACGGCGCGAGCTACACGTTCATCGATCGGTGTTACGTCCTGCTCGATCGTTCTTCGCCCACGCAGATTCGCGTCGTCGTGACGCCGAAGAAGGACGTGACGTCGGAGAGCGAGCTGCGCGCGATCGCGGGCGAGCTCGTCAACGAGCTGCTCAGCTGCGCGTGGCGCGCGCAGATCGTGCGCGAGAACCGTGCGGTGATCGAGGCCGTGACGATGCAGGCCGTCGGCGGTGCGATGGGCCCGCCGTCGCTCGACGAGCTGAAGGACTTCGACTTCTCCGAGGAGCCTTTCGAAGATCCGCTCGGCATCGGCATGTCGTGGGAAGACAAGTACAAGAAGAAGAAGGACGAGGCCGCGCCTGCCGCAGCCACTGCCGCCGCGCCCAGCGAGCCGGAGAGCAGCCAGTGAGCGAGACGCGCGTGCTGCGCCTCCATCGCGATCTCTATGCGTCTGCCGCGATCGAGAGCGCGATCGCGACCTACGCCAAGCACGCCACGCTCGCGCGCACCGAAGAGGACCCTCACGTGGTCCTCACGATCGCGAGCGAGCGCCCGGGCCGCGCCGAGAAGGTGATGCGCGAGCTCGCCAACTATGCGCTCGGCCTCACGATCCAGACGCAGACGCAAGCAGCGGCGGTGTCCCGATGAGCGAGAATCTCTCGGAGCTCGCGCGCGTTCCCGTGGTGCGTGGCGCTTTTCCGCTCGCCGGTCTGAAGACGAGCGCGACGTTCCCGGCGTTCTTCCGTTACCGCGCGCTGCCGCGCGAGCGCGTGCTGCTCACGAACCTCGAGGGAAACTTCCTGATCGTCTCGTCGGACGAGTTCCGCGCCTTCGCAGAGGGCAACGTGCCGCCCGACTCGGCACTCTACGCGCGCCTGCGCGATGCGAACTTCGTGCGTGCTCACTACGACGTGAAGCGTGCGACCGAAGGGCTGAAGCGTCGCCGCAGCTTCCTCGGCTACGGACCGAACCTGCACATGCTGGTCGTCACGCTGCGCTGCAACGAGACGTGCATCTACTGCCACGCATCGCGCGCGCCGATGGAGGCCGTGCAGACCGACATGACGTCGGCGATCGCCGAGAAGTGCGTCGAGCTCGCGCTCCAGTCGACGAGCCCGGGCATCACGATCGAGTTCCAGGGCGGCGAGCCGCTGGTGAACTTCTCCGTGGTCAAGCACGTGATCGAGCACGCGCGCAAGAAGAACGCGGCGCTGCCGACGCCGAAGGCGCTCGAGTTCACGATGGTCAGCAACTTGTCGCTCATGGACGACGAGAAGCTGAAGTATCTCCTCGAGAACAACGTCCAGATCTGCACGAGCATCGACGGACCGCAGGGTCTGCACGACAAGCAGCGCAAGCTGCCGGCGCTCAAGCTCGCGTCGGGCGAGAAGACGGGAGGCTCGGCGTGGGAAGCCTCCGTGACGTGGATTCGCCGCATCAACGAGGCGTACGCCAAGATGGGGCTCGACCCGACGCTCTATCGCGTCGAAGCGCTGCTCACGACGACGAAGGACACGCTGCCGCTCTGGAAAGAGGTCGTCGATCAGTACGTCGATCTCGGCTGCCGTGCGTTGTTCCTGCGCCCGCTCGATCCGTTCGGCTTCGTCGAGAAGACGGGCGCGCGGCTCGAGTATCCGCGGGCCGAGTACCTCGACTACTACCGCAAGTCGGTCGACTACATGATCGAGCTCAACAAGAAGGGCGTGGAGGTCCTCGAGCGCTACGCGGCGATCTTCCTGACGAAGATCCTCACCGGTGAAGATCCGAACTTCCTCGACATCCGCAGCCCGAGCGGCGCGGGCATCGGCGCGCTCGCCTACAACTACGATGGGAAGATCTTCACGTGTGACGAGGGTCGCATGCTGCACGAGACCGGGGACGACACGTTCCTGCTCGGCAACGTGGAGACGGCCAAGTACCGAGAGATCGTCGGTCACGAGACCGTTCGCGCCGTCGTGCTCGCCGGCAACCAGGACGGGCGACCCGACTGCGTGAACTGCACCTACCAGCCGTACTGCGGCGTCGCGCCGAGCCACAGTCACAAGACGCAGGGCACGATCTTCGGCCGGATGCGCGAGAGCAGCGTCTGCGCCGTACACAAGGGCATCCAGGACTATCTCTTCGAGAAGATCTCGGACGCCGATCCCGAGACCATGGAGGTCTTCCGGCGCTGGACGACGATTCGTCCGCGCGAGCACTTCATCCAAGGCGCCGCAGACGCGCCCGCTCCGAAGGACGCGTAGAGAGAGCTCAGGCCTTCGCGAGCGAAGCGTCGACGGGGCGGAGCTCCGCATCGCCGTGCAGCTCGATGTAGCCGCGTCGGATCCCGAAGCAGCGTGAAGCGAGGCTGCAGCGGCCGCACGCGCTGGTCTTGATGAACTCGCCCGCGTCGAAGCCCGGTGGGATCTCGGAGAGATCGAAGTAGCGCGAGAGCGACTCGGGCACGAGACAGAGCGGGATGCCGCACATCGACTCGAAGCCGCCGATGTCGAGCCCACGCGCGCGCGCCACGCCGACGGCCTCCGTGAGCGCGGGAAGCACGTCGTCGTAGCGCGGGACGAGCGCGGCCTCGCGTGGCACGACGTCGGTCGACGCGGCGACGAACGACACGTTCGCGAACGCGCGCGGCCATCGATCGGCGAGCAGGTTCACCCACGGCACGAGCTCGTGCAGGTTCGCCTGGCAGATCACGAAATTGATCTGCGTCTGGATCCCAGCGCGCGCGAGGGCATCGAGTCCGAGCACGCTCTTGTCGAACGTGCCGGGCGCGTGCGTCACGGTGTCGGACACGCGCGCGGTGGCGCCGTGGAGCGACACGAACGCCTCGTCGAGCCCCGCTGCGGCGAGATCGGTGGCGAGCCCTTCGTTCGCGAGGCGGATCGCGTTCGTCTGCATCAAGACCGGCAAGGTCGAGAGCGACTTCGCGAGCCGGACGAGCTCCACGATGCGCGGATGCAGCGTCGGCTCGCCGCCCGAGAGCGTGATCTTGTGACCGCGCGCCGCCGCCGCGCGGATCGCCGCCTCGACGGCCTCGTCGCCGGCCGCCGGCAGATGCGTGGACACGAAGCAGAAGCGACACGACTGGTTGCACTGGAACACGACGCGGATGATGTCCTCGTCGACGTCGCCGTGGACCGCGCTGCGGAAGCGGTTCGGCGTCACCAGCTCGCGCGCGATCTGCTCTTCGACGGTCGAGATGAGCGAGAGACGTCGGCGCGCGCGATCGGTCGCGATCGGCGTCGTCGCGGGCGGCCCCGTGCGCGCGAGCAGCTCGCGCGGAAAGCCGGGGCAACGATCGCGCACGACGCACGGCTCGCACGTCGGTAGGAACGCGTGGTCCGCACGCGCGCTCGCGCCGGGCGTGAACGAGTAGAGATGCGCGACGCGCGGATCGCCGCCATGCACACACGGGGGCGGGCCACTCCCAGGCGCCATCTTCAGCGCGAGCCCAGCGCGGCGCGCGCGCGCCTCGACCTCGCGGATCACCGCGCCCGCTCGATCGAAGTCGATCAGCTCGGAGGCGTCGGGCGCGTGGGTCGGGACGATCAGGAAGAGAGTGCGTACGCGGCGGCCGAAGCGGCGTTGCAGGAACGCAGGCAGCTCCGGCATCCGCGCGATCGTGCTCGTGACCAGCGCAGCCTGGACGTCGACGTCGATGACCGCATCGATCCATCCGTCGATGCCGCGGCACGTCGCTTCGAAGCCTCCCGGATCGCGCGTGACCTCGTCGAGCCAGGGCCCGTCGCCCGAGAGGTTCACGCTCACTGCGGTGAGCCCGCGCTCGGCGAGCGCCCGCGGATCGATGCCGCTCGCGGCGTTGGTCTCGAGCACGACGTGCTCGATGCCGAGCGCACGCGTGAGCCCGACGAGGTCCGGCAGATCGCGGCGCAGGGTCGGCTCGCCTCCGGTGAGGATGATCTGCTGCGCTCCTCCGCTCACGGCCGCCCGGATGCGGGCCTCGACCGCCGTGCGTCGGACCCACGCGGGATCGTCCTGACTGCGGCGAGCGTCGCAGTAGGTGCAATTCTGATTGCACCTCAGAGTCGTCATTACTCGCTCGCTGCGCACCGTGCTTCGACGCTAACACGCGGCCGAGAGCGCCGCCCCGAGCCGATCAGGCGTGGGTCGGCGGAAGGGGTCTCAGACCTTCGGTGCCGAGGGCATCGAGGTCGCCGCGGAGCACGCCGGCGCACGTGCCCCGCGCGGAGCAGGCCGCGCACACCGAGGGGAAGGTGCGCTCGCGGTCGCGCTTGACGCGGTCGTCCTCCGAGCCGTCGCGGATGCCGAGGTCCCACAGATGCACACGCCGCGGAGCGGCTGCGAGCGCGAGCCCGAGAGCGTGCGCGCGATCCGGCGGCAGCACGCAGAGCGGCCCATCGGTCTCGAAGCGATCTGCGAACGGACGCACGAGCTCCGCGAGCTCGGAAAACGTCGGCGCATTGCTCAGGTGATCGCGCTCGCCCACGCGGTTGGGACGAAGCGCGCCGATGTGCGTCCGCAGACCGAAGCGCGCCTCGGTGAACGCGAGCAAGGACGCCAGCTGCGATGCGGTGCTTCGCAGCACGAGCGTCTTGAGACGAATCGCGGGGCGCCCGAGCGACGAGACGACGTCGATCGCGCGTACGAGATCGTCGAAGCTGCCGGGCGTGCCGGTGACGGCGTCGTGGCTCGCCGCATCCGCGCCGTAGATCGGGACGTCGATGGCATCGAGCGGGCTCGCGGCGATGCGCTCGGCGAACGCGCGATCGGCGAGCGCCTGCCCCGGGGACTGCACGACCTGATGCTCGTAGCCGAGCCGGTGCGCGGCCTCGATCACGTCGAGCACGTGCGCGAAGCGCAGCACGTCGTTGCCGCCGATGTCGAGAGCGCGTGCGCCCAGCGAGCGACCCGCCTCGAGCTGATGGATCAGATCCTCGAGGTGCCGATCCACGCCGCCTTCCGCCACGACCTGGTGCTGCTTGTCGCGCGAGGGACAGAACGTGCACGCCATGCGGCAGGCTTGCGTGACGACGAGCACGGCCGTCGCGTATCGCTCGCCACGCGCTTGCACCGCGGCCAGACGGTCGTCGAACGTTGCGCGCGACCACGAGCCTCCGGGCACGGTCTCGAGAACCGCGAGGCGGACGTTCGTTCGCGCGAGCGCGGGAACCTCGACGCCGCCCGGATCGATCCTCGCGAGCGCCTTCGCGAAGGCGGCGACTCCCGCGAGAATCTCCGGACCGAGCGCCGGATCGAGATGCGCGATCGCCAGGCTGCGTGTGCGAGCGAATGCGCGCGCCTCGGTCCGCGGCGTGATGCGCAGACGCACGTCGATGCCATCCACCACGAGCACGAGGTCGAGCGCCGCGATCGTCTCGACGCCGACGATCGAGTGCGTCGTGAACGGCACGCGCGCCAACATCTCGATCAGCGGGCCCGCGGGCAGGGCGGCGTTCGACGCGAGCGGATCCACACCACGAGGCTCGCGCGCTCGCGCATGCCAGGTCAACGCCGACCGTTCGTACGAGCGATGCGCGGATCGCGTATGATCGGTCGTGTCGCGTCGTGTCGCCGTGCTCGCGCTCTCCGTGCGCTCCGACGTCTTCCTGGGAGACGGAGGCCTCGCGCGGCTGAGCCAGCGGCTCGAGCGTGCCGGACACGACGTCTCGCGCGTCGAAGCGACCTGGCCTTCGGAGGCCGAGCCACGCGCGGCGTTCCTCGCTTCGCTCGAGCGCGACCTCGGCGCGCGCGAGCTCGACGCCGTCGTGCTGCACCGCGCCTGGGATGCTCCGACGTTGAGCGCGATCCGCCGCGCGATCGGGCCCGCTGCGAAGTTGGTGCGGCTCGGGACGGGCACGGCGGCGCTCGACGATCGCTTCGATCTGGTCACCGACGAGCAAGGTGCTCTCGCGCTGCTCGCCGGCGAGAAGGCGCCCTCGGTGTCGCGACCGAAGAACGCGAGCGAGGTGCGTGCGCTCCGCGTGCTCGGCCACGACGATCCCTCCCCGGAGATGGCCGGCTCGCGCCCGGCGCTGCGTGGCCCCTCGACGGGATGCCCGTATCTCGTGGACGCGACGAAGCTGCCGCCCTTCGCCGGGCTCGCGCTCGATCGGACGCGCGTGCAGACCCGCGGCTGCAGCTTCTGTCTCGACAACACCGGTGTCTACGCAGCCTCCAGCGAAGACGACACCGTCGCGCGCTGGCTGAGCCAGCTGCGAGTGGTGCGCGAGACCGCAAAGGCCGGCCGGATCGAGGTCGTGCTCGTCGACGAGCGTCCGCACCCTTTCTTGCCGCGCTTGTTCCGCGAGCTCGCGGAGGCCGAGGCCTCGCTCGCTCCGATCGAGCTGCTGATCAAGAGCCGCGTCGACTGGCTCGACGAGCACATGGAAGAGCTGGCCGAGGCGTGCACGCTCGCCGAGCGGAGCGGGAGCATCCTGCACGTCTATCTCGTGGGCTTCGAGAGCTTCGACCCGGAGACGCTCGTGCTCTTCAACAAGGGCACGACCGTCGAAGACAACGTGCGCGCGATCGAGCAGCTGCGTGATCTCTCGCGTCGCTTCCCACGCAGCTTCGAGCACCGACGCCTGCGCGCGCACGGCTTCGTGGCCTTCACGCCTTGGACGACGCCGGAAGCCCTGCTCCGCAACGCGGCGGCGATGCGCGCGGTCGACTTCCACGAGCTGCGGAGCGAGGCCGCGCGGACGCGTCTTCGTCTCTATCCGCAGACGCCGCTGCACGCGCTCGCCGAGGCTGAAGGCCTGCTCGAGACCGACTTCGGTGCGCGCAGCGATCGCGCGGCCGAGCAGGGCTACGACGCGAGCTTCGCGTGGCGCTTCCGTGATCCGCGGCTCGAGGCGATCTACGCCGTTTGTGAAGGGCTGCGGCGCTTCAGTCGCGACTTCCTCGATCCGGATCTGCTCGAGCTCTCGACCCGCTTCGTCCTGCGCTGGCCGGGTCTGGCGAGCACGCCGGACGACGCGCCTCTGCCGCTCTTCGCGTCTCTGCGCAGCTGGAACATCCACCCGGGTGACGCGGCCACGACGCTGCGCGCGGGCCTCACCGTCGATCTCGAGCTCGAGCGCATCGCGCACGGTGAGAAGCGAGGACTGCTCAAAGAGGGCGTGCCGCATGAGGAAGCGGACGGCCTCGTCCGCGCGTATCGCGCCATGGGCTTCGCGGCGGCGATCGTCGAGAGGCACGACCTCGACGCCACTGGAGGGCATCACCGCGATGGCGAGTCGCACGCGATCGTCGCCGTCGCCGTCGACGAGCCGACGCTCGCGCAGGTGCTCGCGCTCCAGCGCGCACGAGACACGCCGGCGATGGGCGCTCTGATGGGCTATCCGCCGTGCTGCATCGAGGCGTTCCACGCGCAGCCGGATCGACGCGACAACGTCGAGAACGAGCGCTGGACGCTGCGCCGATCGGGAGATGCGCCCGTGCACGCGCTGGCCACGCGGCTCGGCCGCATCCGCCTCGTCTCGCACCATTGTTGCCGCGTCGACTGCGCGCCTTCGATCGCGATGGGCGAGCGCGCCATCGAGCGCATCGCGGCCTTGAGCCCGGACGGCGCCGCATGGGCGAGGTCGGCGCTCGGCAAGACGGCGCTCTTCGTCGATCACGCGCGCGCGGCCGTGCTCGAGGGGCGCACGAGCGGCGCGCGCGTCGAGGTCGAGTCGATCGAGACGTTGCCCGGCTGCTCGTTCGGCGTGCCGCTCGACGACGTCGTCGCGATCGACGTCTCGCCCGATCGCGTGGTGATGCGGACGGCTCACGGGCGAGCGCACTCGTTGCCCGCCGATCGACCGCTCCTCGTGACGCCGGGATCGCCGTTCCCGCGCGAGCTCGCCGGCTCGCTCGCGACGCCGAGCGCGGTCGCGCCCACGCCGCGCCGCGAGCGAGCGCTGCACTGGCTGGAGCTCACGCCGGACTACCGATGCAACCAGCGATGTCTCGGCTGCGGCGTGATGAACGAGGGCGGTCCTTCGCTCGACGCCCGCGCGATGGTCGAGTCGCTCGCCGACGGGCGCAAGCGCGGCATCACGCAGCTCTGGCTGGGCGGAGGCGAGCCGACGCTGCGGCCGGATCTCCTGCCGTTGATCCGTCGTGCGCGCGCGCTCGGGTACACGCGCGTGCGCCTGCAGACGAACGCCGCGATGCTGGCGTATCCCGAGGTGGTGCAGCGCCTCGTCGATGCGGGGCTCACCGAGGTCTCCGTATCGATCAAGGGCGCCGACGCGACGACGCACGATCGGCTCACGCGATCCGAAGGCTCGTTCGACCTGCTCGTGCGGGGCATCGCGAATGCGCGCGAGAAGGGCCTGCCCATCGAGGGCGACGTGCTCGCGTATCGCTCGACGACCGCGACGCTGCCCGAGATCGTCTCGACGTTCTTCCCGCTCGGCGTGCAGCGATTCCGCGTGTGGATGATGGCGCCGGATCCGTCGGAGCCCGAGGCCGTGGCGGAGGAGCCGCTCCTCTCGGAGATCGCACGCGCCGTGGAAGGCGCGCTCGCGCTCGAGCTCTCGACCGATCCGGAGCACGTCGTGTCGTTGCACACGCCGCCCTGCGTTCTCGATGCCGAGCGCGCGCGATTCCACGCGCCCGATCTCGGCCTGCTCGTGCACGACGCCTCGGGCCGCCGCTTCCGGCTCGAAGAGTCCGCGATCGAGGGCGGGACGTACCCGGCTCGCTGCGATGGGTGCACGCTCCGCGCATCGTGCACGGGCGTGCGCGCGGCCTACCTCCTGCGACACGGCGAGCAGGAGCTGAGACCGAGAGGGCCGTGATACGATGATCGAGATGCGGCGCAACGTGGACGGCAGCTCGGATCAGGACGCCACCGGGGCCGATCCGGGCTGAGCGCTGCGATGCGCACGCAGCACTTCGAGATGGCCCGCACCGTCAGCGCTCCGGCGCTCGCGCAGCTACGAGAGCGCGCCG
The DNA here is from genome assembly GCA_964429305.1 of uncultured Sandaracinaceae bacterium. Classification (GTDB taxonomy): domain Bacteria; phylum Myxococcota_A; class Polyangia; order Polyangiales; family Sandaracinaceae; genus JBBSAT01. The sequence continues at coordinate 45,154 of CAYSCF010000010.1, forward strand.
CGGAGGCCATCGCAGCGGGAGCACGGACCCTGGTGCTCTCCGGCGACGGCGCGCGCGAGAGCGTCCAGGCGTTGGCCGTTACGGCGTCCGACGGCGTCGAGCTCGTGTTGCTCGTCGACGAAGGCCGACCTCTCTCGCCGACGGAGGTGCCGTCGCTCGTCGCTGCTGGTGTGCGCACGCTCGTCGTGCAGGTGCTTCGTCTCGATCCGGCGCCCGCGCTCGCGCTCGCGCGTGCGGCACATGCTGCGGGTCTGCGCGTGGTCGCTCGTCTTCCTCTCGAGGAGCGAGCGCCGACCGCGCAGGCTCGTCTCGGCTTCCTGCGGCGCGCGGCCCCCGAGCTCTCGCATTTCGAGCTCGCACCGCGCGCTGCGACGGCCGCGATCGCCGACGACGTGGCACGCACCGAGGCCGACGCGCGACGCGCGAAGGTAGAGCTCTCGATCGCCGACGATCATCCGCTTCCCCCGTGTCTCGTCGAGCTGCCTTCGCGCGCGCGCACGCTGCTCGCGCCGCGCATGCGCCACGAGGTCGAAGATGCCGAGCCGTGTCGTGCCCACGAGGCGTGCGCGCGCTGTGCGCTTCGCGGCGTCTGCACGATCACGTCGAGCGAGCTCGCGCGACTGACGACGGCCGATCGGACGCCGCAGCCGATCGCCGACCTCGCGTCCTACGCGCGACCAGGGAAGAACGCGGGCAAGCGCCTGCGCGTTCTCGGCGCCGCGGACGTCGAGCAATTCTTCCACGTCGACTACGACTACGCGTCCGTGTCCGACACCTCGGCACCTTCCGAGATGCGCCCGACCAGCCGCATCGGCCTGGTCTACCGCTGCAACCAGACGTGCACGTTCTGCGAGCTGGCCGACATGGATGTCGATCTCGCGCCCGAAGTGGTGAGGCGTGCGCTCGATGCCGCACGCGCGCGCGGCTCGATACGTGTGATCCTCACGGGCGGAGAGCCGACGCTCTGCCGCGATCTCGTCGATCACGTTGCGTACGCGCGGACCGTGGGCTTCGAGGAGATCGAGCTGCAGACCAACGCCGTGCTCCTCGATCGACCCGGCGCGGCTGCCGCATTGCATGCGGCCGGGCTGACCAGCGCTCAGATCTCGCTGCACGGACCGGACGCCGCGATCAGCGATCGATTGACGGCGGCGCCCGGCACGCACGCGCGGACGCTCCGTGGTGTCGATGCGCTGCTCGAGGCCGGCGTGCGCGTGCTGCTCAACCACCTCGTCTTCGTGGACAACGCGTCGCTGCTGCTCGAGTTCGTCGACATGGTGCACGCGCGATGGGGCGCGCACTGCGATCGGCTCGTCATCCAGTTCCACTCGCCGCGCAACGAGTTCGCCACGCGCGAGGAAGGCCTGCGGCACGTGCCGCGCTACGCGACGTACGCCGCGCGGCTCGTCGCGGCGATCGATCGCGCGCGCTCTCTCGGTCTGAACGTCCGCGACCTGCAGGATCCGACGGGCATCCCCTCGCTCTGCGTGCTGGGCGCCGACACCGAGTACCTCGGACGCGTCACGGCGCAGCGCACCTCACCGCGCTTCCATCGCTGGGAGTCGGAGTGGCTGACGCGTGTCCCCGCATGCACGTCGTGCGCGCGCAAGGACGAGTGCATGGGCATTCCGAAGCACTACCTCGCCCTCCACGGAGACTCGGAGTTCCGCGCCTTCACGGCGCCCGTGGATCCGGCGCCTGCGATGGAGCGCTCCTGATGCATCGCTTGGCCGTCATGCCGCGCTGCGCGACGCCGTGCGCTTCCTGCGACGCGTGCGGCCCAGGTCGTCCAGCGACGCTCGCCGAAGCCCGCGCGCTCTTCGAGCAGGACGACATCCTGCTCGGCGGCGGCGACGCGACGCAGTGGCCGCATCTGGACGCCTTCCTCGCCGAGGCGCGCGAGCGAACGGACAAGCGCGTGTGGATCGAGGCGCCCGCCGCATCGTTCACGCGCGAGCGCCTGACGTCACTGCGTGCCGCCGGAGCGCGCGGCGTGCTCGTGCAGATCGAGGGCGTAGGCGCGAAGCTGCTCGCCGCGATGCGCGCCGGCGACGGCGAGAAGGCGATCGCCGACGCAGAGCACGTCGGTCTCGAGACGCAAGCGCGCGTCGTCGTGCGCCCCGCGACCTTCGGGATGGTGTCGGGCCTCGCGCAACGCCTGGCGCCGCGCACGCTGTGGCTCGAGCTCGTTCGTCAGGACTGGGGAAAGGAAGAGCAAGCGGCGCACGCCGGCCCCATCGCGCGCCTGATGCTGGCGTGCCCGAACATCCACTTCTCCGGCCATCGCGCGCTCGACCGTGGCTATCTACCGCCGTGCGCGCTGCCGTCGGTGTGGGGCGCGCGCGCGACCGCCTTCCGCACGCTTCTCTCCACGCGTACCGACGGCACACGCAACACGGTCCTCGATGCGTGCGCACGATGCGCCCTCGCGGGCCAGTGTCACTTCGGCGATCGCGGTGCGGTGAGCTCGGAAGACGCCGAGACACTGCAGCCGATCACCGAGACGGTCCTGCCGTGGACCCGCATGCGGACGACGCAGACCCAAGTGCCCGCCGCGATCACCGGCAAGCGATCGGGCCCGGACGTGATCTGCACGACCCCGTGGACCTCGATGGAGGTCGTCGATCCCAACGGGCTCGTCCGCCAGTGCTGCTCGACGTGGACGATCGGCTCCCGCGGCAACGCGCACGAAGCGACGCTCGGCGAGATCTGGAACGGCCCCGGCTATCGCGCCGCGCGCCGGCAGATGATCGAGGGAGACCATGCGGCGCTCTGTCATCCGATCTGCTCGAGGCTCCACGATCGGCAGTACGCCGAAGAGCAATTCCGCGTGCAGAGCGGGAGCGAGCGCTTCGTCGAGAATCAGCTGCTCATCGCGACCGAGATCGCCGAGCGTAGCGAGGTCGTGCGGAGCATGCCGCTGCGGCTCGCGATCTGTCCGAGCACGTACTGCAACTACGACTGCATCATGTGCGACCTCGGCCGCACGCCGCGCCGCGAGCTGCCCGAGTCCATCTGGGAGGAGCTCCCGCAGCTCTTGCCGACGCTGCAGACGCTGACGATGCTCGGCGGCGAGCCGCTCGCGAACCCGTCGACGATGCGCTTTCTGCGCGAGTTCGACGTCGCGAAGTATCCCGACTGCGCGATCGACTTCGTGACGAACGGCTCGCTGCTCACCGAGTCGGTGCTCGGGCGCATGCAGCGCTGCACGCTGGGCGACGTGACGCTCAGCCTGAATGCCGGAACGGCGGACGTATACGAGCGCGTGCAGCGCGGGATCGCGCTCGAGCGCGTCCTCGAGAACCTCGATGCGCTCCTGCGCTTCCGCGCGCGCCATCACCGCTGGTTCGGGATCACCGTGAGCTTCGTGGTCCAGCCCGCCGCGTCGCACACGCTGATCGCGTTCGGCGAGATCGCGCACGCGCGAAACCTGCGCATCCGTCTGATGGCGCTGAACCCCGAGCAGCACGAGGGGCTCGACTTCTATCCCGACGCGGACGCGGTGCGGAAGGTGCTGGCCGACGTCGACGCGTTCGAGACGTGGGCGCGGCGGGTCCGGCCCGAGTGGCTCTCCGAGATCCGCGCCGCCCGGTCCGCCGTCGCCGCCGAAGCCGCGAGCCGCGCCCCCCGGATCGACCTCGGCGTGCGCCGGTTGCCCGTGGTCGCCTGAGCCGATCGATCGTGTCAGCGCGGCGGGTAGGTGCAATTCACACAGGCTACCGGCCCGGTCCACGGGGATTTCGGGCTTCCGCGGTGGCGCCACGAACAATTCGAGCGCGAGCATTTCATTCGGAGAGCGGCTGATGCTACCGTCGGAGGCTGATATTCCGGATCGGGGCGTGCCCGAGCTCAGGAGAACCCATGGCTGACGACGACGACCTTCCGAGCTTTCAACGGAGCGCTGCCGGGACGCTGGGCCCCGACGAGCGGGCGATCGCGGAACGCTCGCTCGACGAAGCCGATCGTCAGTACGAGCGCGACGGTCGCGTCCTGCTCGGTCAGCACTGCTCTCACGGCTCGCACGGGTCGCACGGCTCGCACGGCTCGCATGGGTCGCACGGCTCGCACGGCTCGCATGGGTCGCACGGCTCGCACGGCTCGCACGGCTCGCACGGGAGCTGGTGAGCGTGACGGCGACCGCGCTCGCGGAACGCGAGGTGGTCGAGAGCGACGTCGACGGGCGCATCGCGAACCGCGACGAGCGCGTGCACATCCTCACCGGGGTGGTGTGCAACAACAACTGCGTCTTCTGCATGGAAGAGGATCGTGACGGTCGCTACGTCACGAACAGCCAGACGGACGACGCGCTCGTCCGCTACATCCTCGATCAGAAGAAGGGCGCCGAAGAGGTCTGCTTCACGTCTGGCGAGCCGACGACCAACGCGCGCTTGCCGCACTGGGTGCGCTGGGCGAAAGACGCCGGTGTCCGCCGCGTCAGCGTGATGACCAACGGTCGCTCGCTCTCGTACGAGAAGTACGCGCGCATGTTGATCTCGGCGGGGATGAACCGCTTCTACGTGAGCATCCACGGCCACACCGAGAAGCTGCACGACGGCCTGACGCGCACGCCCGAGAGCTTCGTGCAGACCGTCGGCGGGCTCGACGTCATCACCAAGTACAAGCGCTACGGCGTCGAGCTGCACACCAGCACGGTGATCACGAAGCGGAACCTGCCGCACATGGCGGACATCTATCGGTTCCTGCGATCGCACGGCGTCGATCAGGTCGTCTTCAACGTGATGCAGGCGAACGGCCGCGCAGACACGTACTTCGAGCACATCTTCCCGCGCTACACGGAGATCGCGGAGACCGCGCGCGTGTTCCTCGAGGAGCAGGCGAAGATCGAGCCGCGGGTGATGGCGTTCCTCGTCGACATCCCGCTCTGCACGACGTCCAAGCTGCCGGACTTCAACCGCGGCTACGTCGAGTCGTACGTGCACTACGAGCCGGCGGCGAACGCCGAAAAGCTCGTGCCGACCGAGGCGCTGCTCTCGCGCCGAGAGAACCTGCAGAGCGAGGGCAGCTCGAATCGCGAGCTCGTCGCCATCCGTCGCTCCGATCTCGACGACTCGCAGCGCCAGAAGCGCGCCGAGTGCGCGAGCTGCAAGCACGAGTCGACGTGCGAGGGCGTGTGGGGCAACTACCTCAAGCGCTTCGGCTGGGACGAGTTCGTTCCCGTGCCGGCCTGAGAGCCGTCACGCGTTCGGATCCGACCGAAGTGCGCGGCGACGCCGGGCCGACACAATTGTGTCGGGTCCGTTCTACGGACCACTCCGGTCGGGGTCGTTCTTCACCAGCGCTTCGATCGGCGCCGGGTCGACGAAGACCGGATGCAGCTCGCGCAGATCGTAGTGATCGCCGAGCTCGAAGAGGCCACCGCAGATCGAGTTCAGCGTGCAGTGCCGACACGACTCGGCCTTCGGGTGGCGGAAGTCCGTCTGTCGCACGGTGCCCTTCTCGTCGAGGAAGTGCACCATGCGCTCTTCGCCCTTGATGATCTTGCGCGTCTCGGTGGAGCAGTGCGCGAACTCGGTCATGTAGCAGAGCGGCACGCGCTCGACGCGGAACGTGCGCCCGCTCTTGTGGAGGAAGCGCATCGCGCGCGCGAGCGAGACCTCGAAGTCGGCGAGGCGATGCGCCGTGTCGCGGTTGGTCTCGGCGCGACCCATCGACGGGTCGAGGTTGTTCCACACGAAGTGCGTCAGGAACGGGAAGCGCTCCACGAACGTGCGGACGTTGCGATCGAGATGATCGGCGTTGAAGCGATTGATGACGGTGTTGATGTTGACCGTCGCTCCGACGCGACCGAGGTTCTCGAGCGCCTGCATCGCGAGCGCGTGGCTGCCCTTCACGCCGGTGAGGAAGTCCTCGATCGACTCGTCGCACGAGTGGATGCTCACGTGGAAGTGGCGTAGCCCCGCCTCGTAGTACGACTCCGCGAGACCGGGGCGCGCGAGCCGCGAGCCGTTGGTGATCATCCGGACGTGCAGGCCGAGCCCGATCGCGTGCCGCGTGATGTCGGGGATCAGATCGGAGAGCGAGGGCTCGCCGCCGGTGAGGATGATCCCGAAGTAACCGCGCTGCGCGAAGTCGTCCACGGCGCGGAGCGCGGTGTCGAGATCGAGCATGTAGCCGCTCGCGGGGTTCGAGCAGAAGCGGCAGTACTGATTGCAGCCGCGGACGACCTGCAGGTAACCGATGTTGGCCACTAGGTGTCCTTCTCCGTGGATTCTCCCGCATCGAAGAGCGCGGGCAAGATCTCGCGGAGCGCTTCGCCGGTCTTGGCCTCGCGCGATGCGACCTCGCGCTCGCCGCGTTGCGTGCGCCCGTACATCGGTAGCGAGAGACGGCCGCGCGGAACGGGCTCGGCGATCGGCGCGTCGCGGCGCGGGACGAGCGCACCGGGGCCCGCGAAGAGCGCACGGAGCGCTTCGCCGTCGGCCGTCGTCGGACGATCGGTGCGCGGCCGTAGCTCGTCTCCGTCGAAGCGCGCGAGATAGATCGGATCGATGCCGGGGCACGATGCGCGTGCGGCGCAGCCGTCGCACCGCGCGTGGAATGCACGCGCCTCGTCCTCGATCGATCGCGTGGCGAGCGGGCCGAGCAGACAGAGCGGCGCGCCGCGCACGTACGTCGGCAGACCGAGCCGCCGCGCCGCTTCGACCGCGTGCAGCGCGAACGGCAGCGCCATCGCGAGGCGCGGGTAGACGCGATCGAAGTCGTCCTGGGCTCGTCCCCGCGCGAGAGGGACCGCGAGCTGCCAGGCCGAGATGCCGCGTGCGTGCAGCAGGATGGGCATCTCGGAGAGCACGCGATAGCTCGAGCGCGTCACGATCGTCGTCGCGACCACGCGCAGTCCCGCCCGTCGTGCGGCGGCGGCGCCCTCCCAGAGTCGATCGAAGCTGCCGGGCCGCGCCGTGTGATAGTCGTGCGACGCCGAGTCCGGGCCGAGCACCGAGAGATGCACGTCGGTCAGACCGGCAGCGCGCAGCGGCTCGGCGAGCCTCGCGAGGTCGTGGCCGTTCGTCTGCAGCACGACGGAGTCGAAGCCCAGTGCATGCGCGTCGCGGACGGCGCGCTCCAGCGCTTCCGGCGCGAGCGTCGGCTCGCCTCCGCCGAGCGTGATCGCGCGGACACCGGATGCGCGAAGCGCAGCGAGCGTCTCGGACGGGGCATCGGCATCGAGCCCGCAGAAGATGCAGGCGTTCGAGCACTCCCCGGTGATGGAAACGACGGCGTGCCGCGCGCGCGCGCCGGAGGTCTCGCTCACACCTGCGCTTCGGCGTTCCGTACGAAATCGACGTGGAGCTGCGCGCCGCTCGCGGTGCTCTGCCGTTCTTCGAACGAAGCGAGCGCCGGCATCGGAGCTCCGTTGCGGATCTCCCGCTCGAGCGCCAACGCGAGCGCGCGCGCGCCACGCTCCTGCACCGGGCTGCCCGGGCCGTGCGCGAACACCGTGAAGTGCTCGCTCGCATGCATCCCGGTGCTTCCGCTCTCGGTGCGACGAAGCACGTCGAGCTGGAAGCGCTCGCCTTCACCTTCCACGACGAACGGCAGCGCGCCGAGGAATGCCTCGTACGCATCGACGACGCGGAAGCCGCCGAGCAGCTCGACGCGGGAGACCGGTGCGCTCGCCGCTGCGATGGCGGCGCGCACCACCCCTGCTTCCGCCTCTGCGCTCGCCGCGCTCGGCACGCTTGCGACGCTCGCTGCGCTCGTCGCCGTGTTGGCCGTCGGGCTCGTCACGGTCCCGGCCATCTCCGAGACCACACCCAACCCGGGAAGAAGCGCTGCGGAGACGAGAAAATCGCGTCGTTGCATACCTCCAGAGTACGGGAGCGCTCGGCTCGGCGTCAACGTCACCCCGACCGGTCCGGAGTATCGTCTCGGCCGTGGCGCGCCTCCTTCTCGCGATGGCCTGCATGGCCCTGGCCCTGGGCCGGGCGCCCGCCGTCGCGCAGGAATCGACCTGTCCCGAAGGCTTCCGCGATTGGGTCGCCGCGTGCGCAGCCAGCTCGGGCGTCGCCATGGCGGCGGGCCCGTGCGCCGACGGCGTGGCGGTCGTGGATGCGAGCTCGGTTGGCGCCGCGATCCAGATCGAGCTGACGGCCCAGCCCGAGCGCCCTAGCTTCGTCCGCGTCGGCGCGGTCGGGCTCTCGCCGATCGGCAGCTTCGAGGACTGGAGCGCCGTCGATCCCGACATCCGTCGAGAGTTCGACGCCGTGCGCGCGTGCGTCGCCACCGGGCCGCCCGATCTGATCGAGGCGACCGGCGCGACGACGTCTCCCGATGGGAGCGCGCACGACGACATCACGTGGCGGATCGCGCTCGCGCTCGCGGCGCTGATCGCCTGGTGCGCGATGATGCTCGCGTCGGCGCGGACGACCTCGCGTCGCCTCGACGGGATCGGCGTGGCGCTCGCGGCGTCGATCGTTCGTCGCATCGTGATCGCTCCGGCGTTCTTCCACCAGAACGGCCACGGGCCGGGCTGGGTCGATCACGCGCTCTGCATGTCCAGCTCGTACGGGCCTGGTTATGCGAGCGTGCTCCACTTGCCGGCGCGGGCGGCGGGCGTCGGTGCCGAGCGGGGCGCGTTCCTGGCGCAGGAGGTGCTGGCCGCGCTCGCGGTGGCTGCCGTCTACGCCATCGCGCGCGGGCTCGCGGCCTCGCGGCTGGTGGCGCTCGCGATCGCTCTCGCGTTCGCGATCGATCCGCTCGTGATGCGCCTGGCGCGCAGCGAGTCGTACTTCGCCGTCGCGCTCGCGCTGATCACGCTCGCGCTCGCATCGTTGCTCGCGCCGGGCCTGCGCGCGCGAGCGCGAGATCCACGCCTCTGGGCTCACGTGGGCCTCGCAGCGGTCCTGCTCTCGATGGCCGCGACCGTGCATCCCGTCGCATGGGTTCCGGTGGCGTGCGCTCCTTCGGTGCTGCTCCTGCGCGCCGCCACGAGGCGCGAGCGGTGGAGCACGATGCTCGGCGGGCTCGTGCTCGTGGGCCTCGTCGGCTGCGTGCTCGCGCTCTCACCTGCGCTCGCGGTGCTCCACGGATCGCTCGGTCGGCAGTGGGGCGATCAGACGCCGCAGGCATCGCATCTCGCGACCCTGGTCTTCGTGCTCGCGTTGCCGTGGACCGCGCTACTGCTCCCGCGTCGGATCGCCACGTGGGTCGCGCCGTGCCTCGTGATCGTCATGACGCTCGTCGCCGATCAGCGCACGAATCTGTTCGGCCAAGGCAGCACGATCGCGCCGGCCGAGGCGTGGCGTCTGCTCTTCCGGGTGACGGCGCTCGTCGCTGCGATCGCGCTCGTCGCGCGCGTGCAGTCGGTCGCGCGCCGTCGCAGCCGACGGGTGCCAGCCCTCGCCGCGCTCGCGATCGTGGTCTTCGGGGTCGGACGTGCAGCTGCCACGTTCCAGAGCGCGACGACGTTGCCCACCGACGCGCTGGAGCTCCAGCACTTCGCGCCGCTCTTGCAGGCGCTTCCCGAGGGCTCGCGTCTGCACTACCTCTCTCGCGTCGGCCGCATGTGTCAGGAGCTGCCGCTCTATCCGTCGTGCGGGCCGATGCGCGTGCTCGTGGCCAACGATCGCGCCGATCAGCCGCCGCGACCCATCGGCCCGGGCGAGTACTGGTTTCGATCGGCGACGTGCTCCACGACGGAAGGGCGCCCCGTGTGCGATGCGATCGAGCGCCGTCTCGTGCTGCGCGCCGTCGACGAGGTGACGCTGCCGGCGCGCACGAGCCTGCCGTACCTGCCCTACGACGAGGGTGAGATCGTGAGCGGGCTCTATCACGTCGAAGCGCTGCGCGATCGCTGATCGCTCGACACGTCGTGCACGCCTGAGGCAGCGTACGTCCTCCGGCTCACGCCATCATGTCGAAGCGCTTCGCGATCCCCGACGGCAGCTCTTCCGCGCGCGAGATCCGAGTCGCGGTCTTCTGCGGCGGACGCGGCGCGACCACGATCCTGCGCGCGCTCCTTCGCATGCCGGGCGTTCACACGACGGCTCTCGTCAACGCGTACGACGATGGTCTGTCGACCGGGCGATTGCGCGGGCTCGTGCCCGGCATGCTCGGCGCGTCCGACTTCCGCAAGAACCTCGCGCAGCTGCTCGAGATGTCTTCGCCGGTGCAGTTCGCGGTCGCCGACCTGCTCGAGTATCGATTTCCCGCGGGCTCCGGAACGGAGACGCTCGCGCCCGTCGTCGCCGCCTTCGACGCCGTCGCGCACGGCCGCCGCATCGATGGCGCATCCCGTTTGCCCGACGCGCTCGTTCGGCTCTCGAGGGCGCTCGATCGCGACACCGCATCGATCTTCCACGAGCTGCTCGCCGCGTTCGGTGCCTACACCGCGACGTGCGACGAGGCCTTCTCGATCGACGACTGCGCGCTCGGCAACCTCTTGCTCGCGGGCGCGTACGCCGCGAACGGAGGCTCGTTCAACGCGGCGGTCGCACGTCTGGCGCGAGCGCTGCGCTGCCGCGCGGACGTGCTGAACGTGACCGACGGAGAGAACCGGATCCTCGTCGCGCTCAAGGCCGACGGAGAGATCCTCGAGCGCGAAGCCCGCATCGTCGCTCCTCAGTCGGCCGTTCCGATCCGCGCTCTCTATCTGTTACCCGAGATGCTCTCCGCCGCGACGCTCGCCTCCTGGTCGAGCTTGGACGTCGAGGCACGCGCGAGCCGGCTCGCTTCGCTGCATCGTGACGTGTCGCTCTCGCCCGAGGCGCGCGCGGCCGTCTCGGAAGCGGACGTCGTCGTGTACGGGCCGGGCACGCAGCACAGCTCGCTCCTGCCGAGCTATCTCACGCGCGGCCTGCGCGAGGCGATCGCGCAGGGCCGATCGAGTCACCGCGTCTTCGTCGTCAACCTGCGAGACGATCACGACACGGCAGGTCTGCGTCCCGTCGATCTGGTGCGGCGCGCGCTCGAGACGTTCGGCGATCCGGAGAATCGATCGCGCCTCGTCACCGACATCCTGGTGCCGTCGTCGCGTACCGAGGGCAGCGGTCTGCCCGGCCGGTCGCACCTCGGTGCGCGCGTCGTGCAAGACGTGCTCGAGAGCCCCGCCATGCCGGGCGTGCACAACGGGACGCGCGTCGTCGACGACGTGTTGCGGCTCCTCGAAGCGCACACGCCCGAGGGCGACGCGCGCCTGGAGATCTACGTCGATCTCCACCGACGATCGCTCGCCGTGAGCTCCCTCGTGCAAGAGCTGCTCGAGATCCCGTGGGACGAGCGCTTCACGCACGTGACGCTGCGCCTGAACCGCGTCGCGCTCGAAGAGGCTCGTCCGCCAGCACATCTCGCGCTCGAGACCACGGCGTACGACGGTCTCTTCTCCGAGATCCCGATGCTCCTTCGATGGCTGCGCGAAGGCCGCTCGCGCTTTCTCGCGTGCCTCACCGGCGACGGTGAGTACCGACTGCGCGACGTCGAGATGGCCGTCGATCTGCTGCGCTCGCGGCGCTTCGGCGTGATCCTCGGTGCGCGCAACCAGAGCAAGAAGCAGTTCTTCGGCTCGCTGCGCGACGCGTACGCGGGCAAGCGAGTCATGTATGCCGCGAGTGTCGCGGGCGGCTTCGGCGTCGCGGCGATGTGCGGCGCGCGCTTCGGTCTCATCCTCTCCGATCCGCTCACCGGCTTCCGCGTCTACGATCGTCTCGCGCTGCCCGAGACGTTGCGAGACAGCCTGCTCGAGCGCGCGCCGCGCACGACGCTCGAGATCACCGGACGGCTCGTCGATCACGGCGTCGAGATCGCCGAGGTCCCGGTGTTCTATCACTCGTACGCGGGCTTCACCGACGAGCGATGGCGCCTGATGCGCGGTCTCGTGAACGCCGTCAGCGTCCTGCGATGAGGCCCGCGCTGCGCTTCGTGCTCTTCGATCTCGACGGCACGCTCGTCGACTCGTCGCCGCTGCACGATCGCGCGTTCCGCGAGGTGATCGCAGATAGGCGTCCGGAGTGGCTCGCATCGTTCCGCTACGACGACATCCGTGGCCTAACCACGGCCGACGCGTTTCGCACGCTCGGCGCGAGCGATCCGGAGCTCGTGGAGCTCGTGTCGCGCAAGCGCGCCG
>CAYSCF010000011.1:0-57148 GCA_964429305.1 uncultured Sandaracinaceae bacterium
CATGAGAGTGAACGCGAGAACGCACGCATGCAGGCGCATGCGCGAAACGCTAACACGGGCCTTCTGATATCGTTGCGTTCGCATGCAACGCCGCGCGCTTCTTCCTCTCGCCTTCGCCGTCTTCGCGATCCTACTCGCGCCCACCGACTCGCTCGTCGCGCAGGAAGCGCCGGCGCCTGCGGCCGGCGTGCGCACGCTCGGCGTCGCGACGCTCGCGCCCGCGGGCTCGGTGATCGCCGACGGTCTGAACGCGTGGAACCGCGAGCTTCGTCGTCGCACGGGCGGCTCGCTCCAGTTCCGCTTCTACATGGGCGGCGTACAGGGCGACGATCCGGAGGTCGTGCGCAAGATCCGCTCGGGCCGGCTCGACGGCGGCACGCTCACCTCGACGGGGCTCGGCGCGATCTATCGCCCTTCGCTCGTTTTCCAGCTCCCGGCGACGTTCCTGCACTACGAGCAGCTCGATGCGGCGCGCACGGCGCTGCAGCCCGAGATCGATGCGGGCATCATCGCGGCGGGCTTCCGCATGCTCGGCTGGGCCGACGTCGGTCAGGCGCGCCTCTTCTCTCATACGCGCATCGCGGTGCCGAGCGATCTGCGCGGCACGCATCTGTGGGTGCGCGACGACGACACGATCCTGCCGGCGTTCGTCTCGCGCGTGGGCACGACGGGCGTCGAGCTGGGCGTCACCGAGGTGCTCGGTGCGATCCAGACAGGCCGCGTCGACACGTTCCTCGCACCGCCGGCAGTGGCGATCGCGCTGCAGTGGTCGTCGCACGCGACGTACATGAACGAGATCCCGATGTCGATCGTGATCGGCGGCATGGTGATCTCGGAGACGACCTATCAGAGCCTCACGCCCGAGCAGCAGACGGCGCTGACCGAGACGGGTGCGGACTTCCATCGGCTCGGCCGCCGCAACTCGCGCCGCATGGAGTCGCAGTCGATGGAGGCGCTGACGTCGCGCGGCATCCAGCTGGTCACGACGACGGAGGCGGAGCGCAATCAGTGGCGAACGCTGGGCCGCGAGGTGCGTGACGCAGTGGCCTCGCAGATCGCTTCGCCGGATCTCGTGGCGCGTGCGGTGGCCTTCGGCGAGCACTGAGTCGCCTCTCGTCTCTCACTCGGAGAGCGAAAGCGAAGGGTCGATTCGTCATTCGACGAAAACGGGCGCGACCTTTCGGTCACGCCCGCCTCGTCAGCGCCAGACTTCGCCCGCGCTCAGTGCGGCGCCGTCGTGGTCGTCGTCGTGGTCGCGCCCGCCGCGCCGCTGCAGCTGCCCGCGCCACAGCTCGACGCGCCCGTCGCGCTCGTCGTCGTCGTGGTGGCATCCGTCGCCGCGCCCGTGCCGCTGCACGATGCCGCGCCCGTGCCGCTGCACGACGCCGCGCCGCCCGACGTGGTCGTGGTGGTCGTGGTCTCTGCCGTCGTCTCCGCCGGATGGCCGCCGCCACACGCCGAGAGCCCGAGCAGCGCCGATGCAGTGACCACGAGCGAAGCCTTCGTCTTGATGTTCATCTGATCCCTCTTTGTTCTTGGTTCGATCCCGAACGTCTCTCGGGCGGCCGCATCTTACTTCGCGACCACCCCCAAAAGACAACCCGCATTCGCTCGCACGCGCCGCTTCGTTACCGGAGGACTTCGGTGACCAGCGTTGGTGCCGACCGTCCCCCTCGGCGCACGTGGAGACTCGGGTTCTCTGCCGTTTTGTCGACGTTTTTGGTGGGGACTCTGGGTCCCATGCGAGCTCGAGGCAGCACGATGTCCTCGAAACACTCGGGCACGACGGTTGCGGAAGGGCGCGTCATGACCCTCCGAAGAAGATTCGTTTCCGCGGTCGTCGCGCTCGCCGGTCTCTCGCTCGTCGCCGGTTGTCGGGGTCCCACCCCCGAGGCCGAAGCGCCGTGGGCGTCACCTCTCCTCATGGATGGCGCGCGCAACGAGGTACTGACGGACGTGGCGACCGATACGCACGTTCCGGTGCAGGTCCTGTTCGCGCTCGCTTACCAACAGAGCCGATTCCAGGATCCCGACCTCACGTTCGACAGCCCGATGAACGACACGATCGACGTGTCGAGCGACCCCGAGCTCGCCGCCGCGACCGACCCGTGGAACGACGCGAGCCCCGACGAGGACGGCGAGCCGCTACAGCAGGTCGACGACACGACGGCGATCGAAGGTCTCGAGGACGTCGCCGCCGACATCGCGGCCAACCCGACGGCCAACGACTACTCGCTCGGCGAAGGACAGGACGCGAACGACGGCATGCTCGCGCCGACCGTCCCGCTCCCGACGAGCCCCGATCCGACGGATGAGGATCTCGGCGAGGAGCACCCGGAGACGGATGCCTCGACGATCTTCTTCCTCACGCCCGCGCAGGTGACGTGGGCCGCGCAGCAGATGTCGATGGACGAGGACGAGATCCGCAGCGACCTCGACTCGGCGACGCGCGCGACGGCAGCGCTGCTCATCGCGGATCTCGCCGTCTCGCACCTCACGCCCGAGACCGCGTCGCACGAGCGCTGGGAGCAAGCGATGGTGCGCTTCGTCGGTCTCGATCCGGCGGACGACGCGGGTCAGCTCGCGCAGACCGAGCTCCACTCCATCCTCACCGGCGGCTTCGACACCGTCACCGAGGACGGCGAAGAGCTGATCATGGTCGACGCGAACGGTCAGGTGCTGCCCGACCTGCGCACGATGCAGCCAGCCGAGACGGGCATCGACGAGAACGACACTGGCGGCGCGGTGACGGTCGAGGCGCTGAGCACCGACTACCCGAGCACAGAGTGGATCCCGGCGAGCTCGAGCAACTACACGAACGGCCGTGGGATGAGCGTCCGCTTCGTCGTCATCCACGACATGGAAGGAACGATGAACGGCGCGATCAGCGTCTTCCGCAACGCCGGCAACGCGGCGTCGGCGCACTACCTCGTTCGCTCGCACGACGGGCACATCGTGCAGATGGTCCGCGAGGCCGACACGGCGTGGCACGCGGGCAACTGGATCATCAACCACAGCTCGATCGGCATCGAGCACGAGGGCTTCGCGGATCGTCCGCACGGCGGCGGCTACTACACCTCGACGCTCTACGAGAGCTCGGCGCACCTGACCTGCGCGATCGCGCACCGCTATCACATCCCGGTCGATCGCCATCACATCTTCGGCCACGGCAACGTCTCGACGAACAGCAACTCGACGGCGCTCTGCAGCGATGCGCAGGCGAACGCGGGCGTGTGCGGCGGCGCGTCGCATCACCACGATCCGGGCCGCTACTGGGACTGGAACACGTACATGAACCTCGTGGCGCGCTGCGTGAGCGGGCATCCGCACACGACGCCGACACCGACGCCGCCGACGCCGCACCCAGCGCCTTCGCACGAGCAGCGCGCCATCACGACGGGCTGGGGCGGACAGCACGCAGCGGTCGACTCGACCGGCGCGCTCCACGTCTTCGCGACGGACTCGGCGCACCGCCTCGTCGAGATGGTCCGCACGGACGGTCACTGGGCGAGCTACCACGTCGTTCCGACGAGCGGCGCGGTCCACGGCTACCCGGCGGCGATCACGAGCGGCAGCCGCATCGTCGTCGCGGTGCGCGGCACCGACGACCACATCCACGTCGCGCGTCTGAGCGGCGGCACGTGGTCGAGCGTCGCGCTGACCGGCGTCACCGTGAACACGATGCCCTCGCTCTTCGTGAACGCCGACGAGCGCGTCGAGATCTTCGTTCGCGGCGCGAGCGACAACGCGCTCCATCACGCGGCCGAGCGGAGCCCGGACGGCGACTTCGGTCAGTGGTGGAACCTCGGCGGCAACCTCCGCACGATGCCGACCGTCGTCGGTGACTCGCAGCATCGCCCGCACGTGTTCGCGATCGGCGACGCGGACGGTCACGTCTGGACGCGCGTCCGCACGTCGGCGAACGAGTGGCCGTCCTGGACGTATCTCAACATGATCGGCAACGCGCCGGTCTCGCCCGTGCTCATGCCCGACGGCCGCATCGGCGCCTTCACTCGGAACCACACGGGCGCGCTCGTCGCGCAGTTCACCGACACGAGCACGCACTGGGGCAGCCGGCCGCAGACGGTCGGCGGCATCTTCACCTCGAACGTGGTGGCGGTGGTCGACTCGCACGGCCGCGTGAACGTGTTCGGCCGCGGCCGCGACAGCGCGATCTACCGCATCGTGCAGAGCACGAACGGGCACTGGGGCTCGCACGCGCGCCTCGGCGGCCACGCGATCATGGGCCCGGCGGTCGTGCGCACGAGCAGCGGCCTCGAGCTCTTCGTCGCCGGCACGAACCACGGCCTCTATCACGCGTACCAGTCGAGCGCGTCGCACACTGGCTGGACCGGCTGGCAGGGCCGCGGTGGCCGCCTCGGCTGGCTCTGATTCCAAACGCTACGTGAGCGAAGGGCCCCTTCTCGCAATCGAGAGGGGGCTCTCGCTTTGGGCCGGCCCTCTCGCTCTCGCTCTCGCTCCTACCTCTCGTATCCTCTCGTAGCCGTGCCCTCGCGCCCGCTCTCGCTCCTCTCTCCTTCTCTCCGCGTCACCCAAGCGCGCGACGGAACGATCTACGAAGCGATCGCCGAGCCTGCCGCGCCGGTCGCGAAGATCGGCGACTGGCTCGCGCGCTGGGCGACGGAGCGCCCCGACACGACCTTCCTCGCCGAGCGGTTCGACGGCGCGTGGCGGAGGATCACCTATGCGAGCGCGCTGCGATCGGTCGCAGGCATCGCGGGGCGGCTCGCCGCTCTCGGCGCCAGCCAGCGCCACGGCGTGATGGTGCTCTCGGACAACTCGATCGCGCATGCGCTCGTCGCGCTCGCCGCGATGCACGCGGGCTCGTTCGTCGTCCCGGTCTCACCCGCGTACTCGCTCTCGTCCTCGACGTTCGGACGTCTCGGGACGATCGCCGCGCGCATCGAGCCCGCCGTCGTCTTCGTCGAGACGCGCGGCCCCTTCGAGCGCGCGCTCGACGTGATCGGCGCACCGCACGTGATCGACGCGGACGACGTCGCACGCGCCAGCAGCGCCGAGCCGCTCGTCGCACGCGACGGCGCGATCGCGAAGATCCTCTTCACGTCCGGATCGACCGGCGAGCCGAAGGGCGTGATCAACACGCACGCGATGCTCACCTCCAATCAAGAAGGGCTCTTCGCCGCGTGGCCCTTCCTCGCGGACGAGCCGCCGGTGATCGTCGACTGGCTGCCGTGGAGCCACACGTTCGGCGGCAACCACGACTTCCATCTCGTGCTCCGCAACGGCGGGACGCTCTACGTCGATCGCGGCCGACCCGCGCCCGGCTTGCTCGACACGACGCTCGAGAACCTCGCCGACGTCGGCCCGAACCTCTGGTTCAACGTCCCGCGCGGGTACGATCAGGCGGTCGATGCGCTCGAGAAGCGGCCCGAGCTCGCGCGTGCTGCGTTCCGGAACCTGCGCCTGGCGTTCTACGCGGCGGCCTCGCTGAGCCAGAGCACGCGCTCGCGCCTCGAAGCGCTGGGCGCGAGCGCCGGCAATCCCGAGCTCTTCCTGACCTCCGCGTGGGGCTCGACCGAGACGTCGCCCCTCGCGACGTCCGCGCACTACCCCACGCCACGCGCGGGCGTGCTCGGCGTTCCGATCCCGGGCGTTCGGATCAAGCTCGCGCGCGTCGAGGATCGCCTCGAGCTCCGCGTGCAGGGCCCGAGCGTGACGCCCGGCTACTGGCAGCACGGCGGCACGATCGAGCCGGTCGCGCTGGATGTGGATGGATTCCTCCCGACGGGCGATGCCGGATGCCTCGTCGACGAGGCCCATCCCGAAGCCGGATTTCGCTTCGTCGGTCGCCTCAGCGAGAACTTCAAGCTCTCGAGCGGCACGTGGGTGAGCGTCGGCCCGCTGCGACTGGCGCTGATCGATGCGTGCGCGCCGATGCTCGCCGACGTGATCGTCGCCGGGCACGATCGCGAGTCGCTCGGCGCGTTGCTCGTCGTCGCGCCCGCGTACGCGAACGAGCGTGCTCGCCTCGAGAGCGCACTGCGCGACTACGATCGCGCCCATCCCGCTTCAAGCGAGCACATCGCACGTGCGCTCGTGCTCGCGCGACCGCCATCGCTCGACGACGGCGAGATCACGGACAAGGGGACCATCAACCAACGGCGAGTCCTCGAGCGCCGCGCAGCCGACGTCGCGCGCCTCTTCGCGACGCCGGCAGCAGACGACGTCATCGTCCTCGATCGCTGAGCGAGCGAGCGAGCCGCCCATCGATTACCCTCGTCGCTCGCCGATGCAGATCCGATCCGCCACCATCGACGATGCCGACACCCTGCTGACGCTGGTGCGCTCGCTGGCCGAGTACGAGCGCGCACCGAACGAGGTCGTCGCGACGCATGCGGACTTCGAGCGCGGGCTCGCGCAGCGCGAGATGGAGGCGCTGATCGCCGACGAAGGCGGACGCCCGATCGGATTCGCGCTCTTCTTCCCGACGTGGAGCACGTGGCGAGGCAAGCCGGGGATCCATCTCGAAGATCTCTTCGTGGTGCCGGAGGCGCGCGGTCGAGGCATCGGCAAGGCGTTGCTCGTGCACGTCGCCGAGATCGCGCGAGCCCGCGGATGCGCGCGCCTGGAGTGGCAGGTCCTCGACTGGAACGAGCCCGCGCGCGCGTTCTATCGCTCACTCGGCGCGAGCGAGCTCGGCGAGTGGATCGCGATGCGCATCGACGGCGAAGCGCTCGCCCGGCTTGGCTTGGCGCCGCCGAGCGTCTAGGGTGATCGCCTCGGGGAGCTTGTCATGACGAAGAACGTGCGCGCTTTGCTTGGATCGACGTTGGCTCTGGGGATGGCGACGATGCCGGGAACCGCGGACGCGCACTTCGTCCTCGAGGATCCGCCGTCGTGGCACTCGCAGGACGCAGGGGGCAGCCCGCAGAAGCTGGGTCCGTGCGGCAACGAGCCGGGCGGAACGGACACCGGCACGGTCACCGCGTTCCAGACGGGCTCGACGATCACGGTGACGATCCACGAGACGGTCTTCCATCCGGGGCACTACCGCGTCGCGCTCGCGCTCCACGATCGCAGCGAGCTACCGCCCGAGCCGCCGGTCACGCCCGGCGACACGGCGTGCGGCACGGTGCCGATTCAGGATCCTCCCGTGTTCCCGGTCCTCGCGGACGGCATGCTCGTGCACACGGCGCCGTTTTCCGGCGCGCAGTCGTTCCAGGTGCCGCTGCCAGCCGGCATGACGTGCGATCACTGCACGCTGCAGATCATCGAGTTCATGTCGGAGCACGCGCTCAACAACCCGGGTGGCTGCTTCTATCACCACTGCGCGGACATCTCGATCCAGGACGTGGTCGTGGGGACCGACGCCGGGAGCACGCCGCTCGACTCGGGCAGCAGCGCGCATGACGCGGGCAGCTCGACACCGCCGCCGCAGGCATGCGCGTGCAGCGCTCCGGGACGTCTGCCGGGATCGCCGAACGGCGCGCTCGCGCTCGTCGTGATCGCGGGCATCGCAACGCGGCTGCGACGCAAGCGCTGAGCTATCGCAAGAAGGGTAGTGCGGCCGCGAGGAACGCGTCCGGCGCATCGACGTGCGCGAAGTGCGAGCCGCGCTCGAGCCACGTGATCGGTGCGCTCGGGACGAGCTCGCTCAATCTCGCGCCGACGCTCGGCGGCACCATCGGATCGCGCCGCGCGTAGATCAGCTGCAGCGGGATCGGCAACGAGCCGCGCTCGGCCAGCATGTGCTCGAAGCGGCGCATCGTGCTCGCCTTCAGCGTGTCGCCGAGATAACGCGTGAAGGCCTTTCGTCCTTCGGGCGTGCGCAGTGGCGCCGCGTACTCGCGCGCCTCTTCGCGCGACTTCAGCGTCTCGTCCCAGTAGTGGACGTTGCGGAAGGCCCAGCGCTCGGGATCGCGCGAGACGAGCCGATCGACGATGCGCCGCGCTCCCGGCAGCCATCCTAGCGCGAGCTCGAGCGCATCCATCCGCGGGGTCGCGAGCCCGGGTGAGTGCAGGTTCACGAGGCGGCTCATCGCGTCGGGGCGCCGCAACGCGAGCCACATGCAGAGATAGCCGCCCATCGAGTTGCCGATCACGCGCGGCGCTCGCAGGCCGAGCGCGTCGAACGTCTCTCCGATGAGATCGGCCACGTTCTGCGCGTCGTAGGGCACGTCGGGCGCATCGCTCCGGCCGTCACCCGGGAGATCGAAGACGATGACCTCGAAGTGCTCGGCGAGCGGCGCGAGCACGTAGCGAAACGAGTAGCTCGAGGTCATCAGACCGTGCACGAGCACCAGCGGCTCGCCCTCGCCCATGCGGCGCGCGCTCAGCGTGACGTCACCGAAGTGGCGCGACTTCACTTTCACGCGCTCGTCCCTCCGATCGAAGAACGGATGGGGCAATCGTGGACGCTCCGGCAGATCTTCGAAGCGCATCTGGTGGAAGGGCTTTGGCGCAAAGCCCGAAGGAGAAGAGGGCTCGTTCACGCACGGCACGCTATCACTCCCGCTCCGATGGAGCTGCCGAGCCCCCGCATCGAGTGCGCCCGCTGCCGACGACCCGAGCGGCTGTGTTGGTGCGCGCACCTGCCCGTGCTCCCGACGCAGACACACGTCGTGTTCTTGCAGCACCCGCGCGAGCGCAACGTCGCGATCGGGACCGCGCGCATGGCGAGCCTCTGCTTGCCGGGCTCGGAGCTCCACGTCGGCGCCGAGTTCGCCGGCTCGCGCTTGCTCGCGCGCTTGCTCGACGATCGCGAGAGGCCTGCGGCGCTGCTCTACCCAGGCGAAGGCGCGATCGACGTCTCGCTCTGCCCGCCACCCGGCCCGATCACGCTGATCGTGGTCGACGGAACGTGGTCGCACGCGCGCAAGCTCGTGAAGACGACGCCCGAGCTCCAGCAGCTCCCGCGCTACAGCTTCGTGCCGGCGCGACCGAGCGAGTATCGCATCCGCCGCGAGCCCGACGAAGCGTACGTCTCGACGATCGAGTCGCTCGTGTACGTGCTGGGAGCGCTCGAGCGCGATCCGGATCGCTTCACCGCGCTGCTCAGACCGTTCCGCGCGATGGTCGACACGCAGGTCGATCACGCGACGCGGATCCACACACCGCGCAAGCGCATCCGCGCACCTCGTCCGCCACGCGCGCGTGGACCGGCGATCCTGCGCGAGCGTGCGGGCGATCTCGTGCTCGTCGCGGGCGAAGCCAACTCGTGGCCCTTCGGCAGCCCCGAGCGCACCGATCCGGTCGGCGATCTCGTGCACTGGACCGCGCATCGCCCGTCCAACGGAGCGTGGCTCGAATGCATCGTGCAACCGCCCGGTCCGCTCGCGCCGAGCACGCCGCATCACATCGAGCTGCCCGCGGAGCGGCTCGCGTCCGGCACGAGCGCCCTCGCGTTCCGAGACGCGTGGCGCGCGTTCGTGAAGGACGACGACGTGCTCTGCGCATGGGGCGATCACTCGCTGCGCCTGCTCGCGCGCGCGGGCGGATTCGTGCCCACGGAGAGCGTCGATCTGCGTCGCGTCGCGCGCGTGCTCGAGAACCGTCACCTCGGCTCCCTCGATGCGTTCGGCGCCACGCTTCCCGAAGTGCCGGGACCTGGCCTCGAGGGCCGAGGCGGAAGACGCCTCGGACTGCTCGCGCGCGTGCTGCGTCACGTCGTGCCTACGATCGAGGCGAGCTCGTGAGAATCGCCCCACTCGCGCTGCTGGCACTTCTCGGATGCGCGACCGGCCCCGCGCCGCGCCCGCTCGAGACGATCGAGCGCACCGTCGGGGTCGGGGATGGACCGATCGTGATCTTGCTGCACGGCTACGGCTCCGTGCCGGAGACGTTCCTCGGCCTCGCCGATCGAACCGATCTGCCGCCCGGGACGCGGCTCGTGTTTCCGCGCGCTCCCGATCCCGTCACCGTGACCGCGCCCGCGCCGCAGCCCACCGGCGCACCGCAGGGCTGGATGTGGTGGCCGCTTCCGCGCGACCTGCAACGCATCTCGCGCGAGCGACTGCCGGGACAGGACGATGCACGCGCGCGCGTGCGTGCTCTGGTCGATCGTCTCGCTCACGAGATGCCCGGACGCTCGATCATGCTGGGCGGCTTCTCGCAAGGCGCGATGGTCTCGCTGGACGTCGCGCTCCACGATCCGATCCCGCTCGCGGGCCTCGTGCTGATGAGCGGCACGATGATCGACGAGCAGGGCACGCTCGCTCGTCTCGACGCCCATCGCGGCCTGCGCGTGTACATGTCGCACGGCACGCACGACCCCGTGCTGCGCTACGACGAGGACGTGCGACTGCGCGATGCGATGCAGGAGCACGGGCTCGACGTCTCGTTCACGAGCTTCCCGGGCGTGCACCAGGTGACCGAGCAAGTGTCGATGGAGGTCGCCGCGTTCATCCGACGCTGCGCAGGATCTCGCTGAGGGAATGAGCGCGTCGATGTGGCGGTTGCGAGCCCTGTGACCCGACGCCTCGCGAACCCGCCGATGAGCGACGCCGACTGGCGCATCTGGCTGGTCTCGGAGCGTGGCAGGCCGCCGCTCGCGCGCCTGGAGGACGCGCGCTGGGACGACATGTTCTGGGTCGCGTACTTCGTCGTGGATCTCACGACGAGCGAGCGAGATCGCGCCCGGCTCTTCTCTGCGGACTTCTGGCAGAAGGACCCGCTGCCGACCTTCACGCACGTCCCGACGAACGTCGTGTGCGACGGAGCGTTCGCCGGAGGAATCGTGCCGACGAGCGCGAAGCCGTACGTCACGATGCGGGCGTTGCATCCACCGGCGAAGCCCATGCCCGGGCTCTTCGCACGCGCCGCGCACTGGCTGCGCTCGCGTCGTTGAGCCTCACGCCCGACGCAAGATCTCTCGGAGCGCACGGCCGAGCCGCGTCGTCTCGGCGGACCCCATGATCACGGCGTCGGCCGGGGGGATCGTGCCAGGCATTCCGGGCGTACACGGCGGCGGCATCGCGGCGTCGAGCGCGGGCGCGGCGAGCGTCGGCGGCACGAGCAAGCGGGGCATCGTCAGATCGAGACAGTCGGAGAGATCGTCGGCGCTCGCATCACGCAGCGTGAGCGCGCCGAGGTTCCACTTGCGCTCGATGAAGCGCAGCACCGCGGTGTGATCGCGAACCGTGTCGGAGACGTAGCCGGGCTTGGCGTACGGCGACACGACGACGGCGGGCACGCGAAAGCCGTAGCGATCGTAGGCGGCCGGGCCCGCGACCATCGGCAGGATGTCGTCGGGCGGAATCGCGGCGGGCGGCGGCACGTGGTCGTAGTAGCCGCCGTGCTCGTCGTAGAGCCACACGAGCAGCGTGTGCGGCCAGCCTGGGCCGTTCATCACGGCCTGGATGATCTGCGAGGCGAAGCGCTCGCCGATGCGGATGTCTTGCGGGTTCTCTTCGGAGCCGGCGGCGACGAACGGCGGATCGACGAACGACACGCTCGGCAGCGTCCCCGCCGCGGCGTCCGACATGAAGCTCGCGATGGTCCCGACCGTCGAGCGCGTGCGCGGGATCGACGGAATGATGGCGATGCCCGGCAGATCGGAAGCGTAGTCGCGCCACGTGATCCCATGCGCATCGAGCCGCTCGAAGATCGTTCCGTTCGGCGGCGGCGGAAGCGAGAGCGTGCTCGGGTCGGTGCTGACGATCCCGGCCGCGGTGCCTGCGAGGAGAAATCGCCGGTTGGGATAGGTCTGCGCGAGCGTCGAGGAGAACCAGCGGCTCGCGAGCGTGAAGTGGCGCGCGAGCGACCAGTAGAAAGGAAGATCGCTCTCGTCCCAGTAGCCCATCGCGACCGGGCCGCTGCCGAGAACGAAGCCGTCGTTGCGACCGTCGGCGAACGACGTGTGGCTCGCGTCCCACGCCTGACTCGGCTCGCTGTCGAGCTGACACGCGCTCGGCATGTAGAACGCGCGGACGTGGTTTCCCATGCCGTCGGGGCACGCGTTGGTCGGCGCGCCCGACGCGTCGAGCGTGAAGCCCAGGCTCGGGTCGAGCATGCCGAAGTAGTTGTCGAACGAGTGGTTCTCCATCATCAGCACGACGACGTGCTGGATCTCGGGGATCGTGTCGGTGCCTTCGGGCAGCGATCGATCCGGACGATTGCCGACCATCCCGGGCGCGGGCCCCGGATCGACCGTCGTCATGCAGCCGCCACCGAGCGCGGCGTACGCCGAGAGCGCGGCGCCACCGCGGAGGATCGCGCGTCGACCGATGCGATGGAGGCGCATCAGCCTCTCACGTTCGGCATGTCGGTGCGCGCGTAGAGCACGCCCGGCTCGGCGATCGGCCCGGCCCAGCGTGCCGTCGCGTACTCGTCGATGGTGCGCAGCAATCGATCGCGGACCGCGCCGCTCGCGTGCAGACCGCTCTCGATCTTCGCGCTCAGCGCGGCCACGTCCTTCAACACGCCTTCCTCGATCCCGATGCAGAGCGCCGCGATCGCGGCCGTGTCCTCGGGTGTCTCCAGCACGATGCAGCGCTCGTGCAGCAGCGCGTCCCAGACGTCGCCGCACTTCTCTGTCGCAGCGCGCTGCTCGTCGGGGATGAGGAAGAACACGTGGAACTTCTCCTGCGCCTCGCGCACGACGTCGCCGATCGGAACATCGACCTGCAGCGAGTCGCCGATGAGCGCAGCGACCTTCTCGGCACGCATCACCATCCAGGGCGTCTCGTCGCCGGTGATGAAGAGGTATCCCTTCTTCTTCCGCTTCTCCCAGCAGTCCATCGCGGTGTGGTGGGCCGCGAAGTACATCGCGAGATCGTACGACTCGCCGAGCTCGCCTCCGCCGCCCTCGAGATGCGTCGCCGCGAGCCATCGATCGATCAGCGCCGCCTCACTCTCGAATTGCCCGACCTGCAGCGGCGAGCGATCGGCGAAAGCGTTCCCGAAGGCCATGAACAGGATCTGGGGGCTCGCGAGCATTGTGCGCACGCCAGCGACGAAGGTCGGCAGCGTCTTGGTCGCGAGCTGATGCGGGATCTCGCCCATCGATCCGCTCACGTCGAGCGCGAAGACGATCCCGATGCTGTCCGGATGCGTCTCGCTGTCACGACACTCGCGATAGCGCACGCCGTGCGGATTCATCTTCGGATCACAGTCGTTGCGCTGGAACACCGCCTTGGCCGGCGCGTTCGCGCGCGCCGAAGTGATCGCCCGATGCGCGACCTCGCTGTAGCTGCCGTAGCCCATGGTGGAAAGAGCGTACGCCGAAGGCACGAGCGGGGGCGAGAGACGAGAGCGAGAGCGAGAGCGAGAGCGAGAGAGATATAGTCCCCCTCCCCATGGCCAAAGGCACCAAGCTCGTGCTCGTCGACGGAAGCTGGCTCGTGTTCCGGGCCTTCTTCGCGCTCCCCGCATCGCTCTCGACGAAGGCCGGTCTGCCGACCAACGCGACGTTCGGCTTCGCGACGATGTTCCGCAAGCTCTTCTCGGGCCGTGCGCCCGACTTCGGTGCCGTCGTCTTCGACACGCCCGAGGCGACTCATCGCGAGATCGCGTTCCCTGCCTACAAGGCGCAGCGGCCGCCGATGCACGGCGATCTGCGATCGCAGCTCCCGTACATCGATCGCGTGGTCGCCGCGAACCACTTCCCGATCCTGCGCGCGCCGGGCTGGGAGGCCGACGACGTCATCGCGACGCTCGCCAAGCGCGGCGCCGACGAAGGCATGGAGGTCGTGATCGTCGCGGGCGACAAGGATCTCGCGCAGCGCGTCGGCCCGAACGTGCGCATGCAGGACACGATGCGCGACGTCACCTACGACGCCGAGCTCGTTCGCAAGAAGTGGGGCGTGCCGCCCGAGAAGATCCCGGATCTGCTCGCGCTCGTCGGCGACACCGTCGACAACATCCCGGGCGTCGCCGGCATCGGCGACAAGGGCGCTGCGGCGTTGCTCGAGAAGTACGGATCGGTCGAGGGCGTGCTCGCGAACGTCGCCGAGCTCAAGGGCAAGCAGCGCGCTTCGATCGAGGCCGAGAGAGAGAACGTCCTTCTCTACAAGAAGCTCGCGACCGTCTCGTGCGACGCGCCGATCGACACCGACATCCGCGCGCTCGCGATCACGACGCCCGACGCAGGCGAGCTCGACACGCTCTATCGAGAGCTGGAGTTCTATTCGCTCCTCACCGGCGGCGGCGCGAGCGAGAAGAGCGAAGACGCCCGCAGCGTGAAGACCACCGTGCTCGCGAGCGACGCGGGCGTCTCGGCGTGGCTCGACGCCGTGCCGAGCAGCAAGCCCATCGCGATCCACGCGATGCGCGGCCCCGAGATGGTCCACGGGCGCGTCCCCGCCGTCGCGCTCGGCCACACCGAGGGCGAGGCCGCGATCATCGATCTCTCGCGCGCCTCGCGCAGCTCGCTCGCGCCATTCCTGCGCGACGCCGCGCGCCCGAAAGTCGTCCACGACGCCAAGCGCCTGATCGAGTGCTTCCAGGAGCTCGAGATCGCGGGGCCGATCTTCGACACGATGCTCGCGTCGTACCTCGTCGAGCCGACCAAGGTGATCCCGCACCGGCTCGAGCAGGTGAGCAAGGAGTACATCCAGCGCTGGCTGCCGCCGCTCAAGGCGATCGTCGGTGCCGGTCAACAGGAGAAGCGGCTCGAGGACGTGCCGATCGAGGATCTCGCGGCCCACGCGGGCGAGCACGCGGACGTCGTGCGCGCGCTCGGCGTCGTACTGAGCGAGAAGCTCGACGCGTGTGGCCTCCGATCGCTCTACGACGAGACCGAGCTCCCGCTCGCGCGCGTGTTGGCGAAGATGGAGATCGCCGGCATCCGCGTCGATCGCGAAGACCTCGCGAAGATGGGCGAGGAGTTCCGCGCGCGGAAGGCCGACATCGAGGCGCACATCTATCGTCTCGCCGGCCACGAGTTCAACATCGGCTCGACCAAGCAGCTCGCCGAGGTGCTCTTCGAAGAGCTGAAGCTGCCCGTCATCAAGAAGAACAAGACCGGCTACTCCACGGATGCCGAAGTGCTCGAGCGGCTGGCCCCCAAGCACGAGATCGCGCAGCAGGTGCTCGCGCAGCGCGAGCTCGCCAAGCTCATCAACACGTACACCGACGTGCTCGCGCAATCGATCGCGCCCGAGACGGGCCGTATCCACGCGAGCTTCCAGCAGACGACGGGCGCGAGCGGCCGGCTCATCTCGACCGATCCCGATCTGCAGCGCACTCCGGTGCGCACGCCCGAAGGAAAGCGCATCCGCCGCGCGTTCGTCGCGCCCGAGGGCACGAAGCTCATCGCCGCCGACTGGTCGCAGATCGAGCTGCGCGTGCTCGCGCACTTCTCGGACGACGCGAAACTGAAAGAGGCGTTCGAGAAGAACCTCGATCTGCACCGCGGCACCGCGTCGATCCTCTTCTCGATCCCGCCGGAGCAGGTCACGCCCGACCAGCGCAACATCGGCAAGACCGTGAACTTCGCGACCATCTACGGACAGGGCGCGACGGCGCTCGGGCAGATCCTCTCGATCCCGCGCAAGGACGCGCAGCGCTACATCGAGCAGTACTTCGAGGCGTACGCAGGCGTGCGTCGCTGGCTCGATCGCACGATCGAAGAGGCGCACGGCAACGGCTACGTCACGACGATCCTCGGTCGTCGCCGGTACATCCCCGAGCTCTCGATGCGTAACGACACCGATCGATCGGCGGGCGAGCGCATGGCCGCGAACACGCCCATCCAGGGCTCGGCGGCCGACCTCTGCAAGGTCGCGATGCTCGGCATCGATCGGCGCCTCGCGAGCGCGGGCATGAAGACGCGGCTGCTCTTGCAGGTCCACGACGAGCTCGTCTTCGAGTCACCCGACGCGGAGTGCGATGCGGCCGGCGACGTGATCCGCGAGGTGATGGAGAGACCGTATCCGCTGAACGTTCCGCTCGTCGTCTCGATCGGCGTCGGACAGAGCTGGGGAGACGCGAAGTAGCCGCCGTTACAGTCTTGCCGCACCCGCTCACCTCTCCGGGGTGAACTGCATGTTCGCGCGTTGACATCTCGCACGCGGCACGAACATTCTGGCTCGGACTCGTTTTTTCTTTCTCTCGAGATGTCGATCGATCCCGCAAAGCCTCAGGGGGAGGCGCTTCGGGTCCTCTTCGTCGAGGACCGTGAAGAAGACATGGAGCTGACGCTCCGTGAGCTTCGGCGCGCCGGTTTCAGGGCCGAGCATGCGCGCGTCGAGACCGCGAGCGCGATGAAGAAGGCGTTGTCGGAGCGCTCGTGGGACATCGTCCTCTCCGACTACTCGATGCCGAGCTACAGCGGGCCGGGCGCGCTGAGCACGCTGCAGGAGAGCGGGCTGGATCTGCCGCTCGTGATCGTCTCCGGCACCATCGACGAGGACACGGCCGTGCGCGCGCTCCACGCGGGCGCCGCCGACTTCGTGCTCAAAGGGCGGCTCGGTCGCCTCGGGACCGCCGTGCGTCGCGCGCTCCGTGAGACGGAACAGAAGCGCGCCCATCAAGCCGCGCGCGAGGCCGCCGAGATTTCCGCACGCGAACGAGTCGCTGCCGACGCCGCGAACGAGGCCAAGACCCGCTTCCTCGCGCACATGAGCCACGAGCTGCGCACGCCGCTCAACGCGATCCTCGGTTTCGCCGAGATCCTCCACGGAGGCGGCGCGGGCGAGCTCGAAGCGACGCAGCGCGAGTTCGTCGGCTACATCCACGAGAGCGGCAAGCATCTGCTCACGCTCATCAACGAGATCCTCGACATCTCCAAGGTCGAGGCCGGGCGCATGGAGCTCGCATACTCATCGGTGTCGCTCGACACGATGCTCGCGGAGCTCGCGCGCGAGATGGGCCCGCTCGCGGCGCAGCGCGACGTCCGCATCGACGTGCGCGTACCGCCCGCGTTGCCGAGCTTGGCCGCGGACGCGACGCGGCTGCGTCAGATCGTGCTGAATCTGCTCTCGAACGCGATCAAGTTCACGCGAGCCGGCACGATCGTGTGGCTCTCGGCGGAGCGGGGCGACGATCTGCACGCCTGCATCACCGTCCGTGACGAGG
Source organism: uncultured Sandaracinaceae bacterium (assembly GCA_964429305.1). Taxonomy (GTDB): domain Bacteria; phylum Myxococcota_A; class Polyangia; order Polyangiales; family Sandaracinaceae; genus JBBSAT01. Next base: position 16,999 of record CAYSCF010000011.1, read on the forward strand.
GCACCGGCATCTCACCCGACGATCTCGGACGTCTCTTCGTCGAGTTCCAGCAGCTGCCGAGAGCCGACGCCGTTCCCGCGCAAGGCACGGGCCTCGGGCTCGCGCTGACCAAGCGGCTCGTCGAGCTGCACGGCGGCACCATCGAGGTCGCGAGCGAGCTCGATCGTGGATCCTCGTTCCGCGTGATCTTGCCATTCGCTGCGACGCCACGCTGATGATTTAGAATGCGCGCCGCATGAATTGCCTGAAGGCCTGCTGGTCATGAAGACCGTCACCGCATCCGTCGTCTTGCCCTGCACGCCGAGCGCGTTCTGGGACGCATACCTCGATCCCGAGTACAGCCGCACCGTCTACCTCGGCGAGCTCGGCTACAAGGCGCTCGAGGTCCTCGAGACGACGAGCACGACGCGCAGACTGCGCGTCACGCCGAAGCTCAACGTGCCGGGACCGATCGCGAAGCTGATCGGTGACGCGTTCACGTACGAAGACCACGGCACGCTCGATCGTGAGAAGAACGTGTGGACGTGGCGCATGATGCCGCCGTCGAACGGGCCCGAGCGGAAGAACGTCGTCACGACGCGCGGCACCATCCGCGTCGAGGCCATAGGCGAGAGCCAGTGCCGGCGCACGGACGAGCTGATCATCGAGGCGCACGTCTTCGGACTGGGCGGGGTCATCGAGTCGAGCGCGGAAAAAGAGGCGCGCACGGCGTGGGACAAGGAGTTCGCCTACCTGCAGCGACGCTTCGCCCCGAAATGATCCGGGCGATGTCGAGAACGGCCGCGCGGCTCCGACCTCGGGGTGAAAGGTGAGAGAGCCATGAAATTCATCCTGATGATGCACACCCCGACCGGCGGCCCCTACCAGATCGCGCGCTGGCCGCAGAAGGACATCCACGCGCACATCCAGTTCATGAAGACCTTCGGACAGAAGCTGAAGGACGCGGGCGAGCTGGTCGCCGGGGAGGGCTTGAGCGGGCCTGATCAGGCCAAGCTCGTGAAGGCCGACGCGAACGGAAAGCCCATCACGGATGGCGTCTTTCCGGAGTCGAAGGAGTTCCTCGCGGGCTACTGGATCGTCGACGTCGAGAGCGCGGCGCGCGCGTACGCGATCGCGGCCGAGGCGTCGATGGCGCCCGGGCCGGGCGGCAAGCCGCTGCATCTCGCGATCGAGGTGCGCGAGGTGATGAGCGCTCCGCCTCGCGATCTCGGCGCGTGACGATCGAGGCGCTCCTGCGAGAGCTCGCGCCGGACGTGCTCGGCGCCGTGATGCGGCGCGTGCGCGACTTCGGCGCGGCCGAGGACGCCGTGCAGGAGGCCATGATCGCTGCGGCGACGCAGTGGCCGAGCGCCGGCGTCCCGGACGATCCGCGCGCGTGGCTGATCCACGTCGCCGCGCGGCGCACGACCGATCACATCCGCTCGCACGTGGCGCGTCGCAAGCGCGAAGAGCTCGTGGTCAGTCTCGTGCCGCCGGAGGATCAGCTCGCGCTCGCGCCCGACCAGGAGTCCGCGCCGGATGGCGACGACACGCTGCTGCTGCTCTTCATGTGCTGCCATCCGGCGCTCACTCGCGCCTCCGCGATCGCGCTCACGCTGCGCGCGGTCGGTGGCCTGACGACGGGCGAGATCGCGCGCGCGTTCTTCGTACCGGAGGCGACGATGGCACAGCGCATCAGCCGCGCGAAGGACGCGATCCGGGCGTCGAACGTTCCGTTCGAGAAGCCCGCACCGAGCGAGACGCGCGCACGCCTCGCGTCGGTGCTGCACGTCCTCTATCTCGTGTTCAACGAAGGGTACGCGGCGAGCTCGGGCGACGAGGTGCATCGCGTCGATCTCAGCCGCGAGGCGATCCGGATCGCGCGCATGCTGCATGCGCGGATTCCGGAGGACGCCGAGGTGAGCGGTCTGCTCGCGCTGATGCTCCTGACCGATGCGCGCCGCGATGCGCGAACGGGCCCGCTCGGCGAGCTCGTCCCGCTCGACGAGCAGGACCGGACGAAGTGGGACCGTACCGCCATCACCGAGGGGACGAAGCTCGCCGAGGCTGCGATGCGCGCAGGCCCGAGCGCGTACGCCGTGCAGGCGGCGATCGCCGCGCTCCACGATGAAGCGAGCAGCACCGAGACCACCGACTGGCCTCAGATCCTCGCGCTCTACGGCGTGCTCGCGCGGCTCGAGCCGAGCCCGATGGTGACGCTCAACGCTGCGATCGCGACGGCGATGATCGAGGGGCCAGCCGCCGGGCTGCGCGCGCTCGACGATGCTGCGCGCGATCCACGCCTGGCCGAGACCCATCGCGTCGATGCGGTTCGCGCGCATCTTCTGGAGCGGGCCGGAGATCGGGCGGCGGCAGTCCCACTGTATCTGCGTGCGAGCGAGCGCACGGCGAGCACGCCCGAGCGCGACTACTTGAGGATGCGGGCGGCGCGGCTCCGGGACGGATGACGTCGGATCGGGCCCTCGATCGTGGCTGCGGCCCGACGATCCGGTGTGGCCGTTTCGCGTCTTTCTCGCGCGGTCGCGCATGGCCCACACGTTGCGTACGCGCGAGTCGCCGTGGTCCCTTCTTCCGTCCCGTCCGTCGAGCTCCGCGATGCCGCGCTCGAGCGCGTGCATTCGCGCCTCTTTTCGCTCTCGCGCGCATGTGACGCTTCGGTCTCGGCCGACGCGCTCGTCGGCGACGCCTTGACGCTCTGTCGGGATCTCGCCGGTCCCTCGTCGCTCGCGGAGAGCCTCGCGAGCCCCGAGGCGTCGGACGTCGCCTTCGTCGTGGCCACCGATTTGCGCGGCGCGCGCAAGCGGCTCGCTGCGGCGCTCCCGACCACGAGAGCCGACGAATCGGCGCGGGCCACCCGACACGTGCTGCGCGCGCTGAGCGTGCTGACGCAGGCGCTGGGCTTACCGAGATTGCCGAGCGCAGCGCGCGATCGGCTGCTCCGCACGTCTCTGTCGACGCGTCGACGTTACGCCACGCTCCGCCGGTCGATCCTCGGGCCCGCGCCTCCGACCGATGCCACGTCGATGGCGCGATCGCTCGCGCGCGTCCGCATCCAGACGACGCTGCTCGCGCGCAGCGAGGAGTATCGATCGCTGCGCTCGGGCGATCGCGATCAGCTCGAGGAGCTGCGTGCGCGGCTCGATCGAACGCTGAAGGATCGCGATGCGATCGACGTGCGCGACGCGGAGCGCCTCTGGCAGGACTTGGCCGGCTTCGCGCGCCTGAGCGCGGCGATCAACCGACGTCACGAGCTGATCGAGAACGACACGACGATCATCGACGAAGCGACCGAGACACTCGCGACGCAGAAGGAGATCCGGACGCGTCTGCGCATGCGGCTCGAGACGCTCGCCGGGCTCGACGACGAGGTCGATGCGCTGATCGAGCGCTACGAGTGGAACGTCGAGCCGTGGCGCGAGGCGCTGTTGGCGCTGCACGAGCGGCTCGTGAGGCCAGCGACCGGACGCTTCACGCGCGTGACGCCGCTACGCTGACGAGCGCGTCGCGTATCGCACGCTCGGTGATCTCGTCGAACGCGCAGAGCACGACCCGGCTGGGGAGCGTGTGGCCTGCTCGCCAGTCGAGCACCGTCCGCGTCGCGATCTCGCACGCCGCGAGCAGCGGGTACGAGAACACGCCGGTCGAGATGGCCGGAAATGCGATCGACAGCGGCCGCGCGATGGATCGCGCCGTCGACGCCGCCACCACCGAGCAGCGACTCGTTCGCCGCGTTCACGATCGCATCGACGTCCAGCGTCGTGATGTCGGCCGTCACGATCTCGATTTCCATCCAGGCAGCGTAAGTCGGTCTGGGAGGCGAGGCACTCACGCCTCGCCCCCCACCGATCGCATCAGAGCACTACGTGACGCGCGTCACGACGCCCGCACCGATCGTGCGGCCGCCTTCACGCATCGCGAAGCGCATGCCGGGCTCCATGGCCACGGCCTTGTCGAGCGCCACGCGCACCGTCCCGCGATCGCCGGGCTTCATGGTCCCGTCGATCGCGAGCGTCGCGGTGACGCTCGTCGTGCCGAAGAAGATCACGGGCGCGTAGCCCGCGCCGATCGGCGTCTTGCGACCGCCCTCGGCGTGCGAGAGGAGCACGATCTCCGCATCACCCTCCCTGTGGGCCGTGATCGATCCAGGGATCACCGCGACCTGTCCGCGCTCGACTTCGCCGCGACCGACGCCGCGGAGCAGGAGGCCCACGTTGTGACCGGCCAACGCTCGAGCGACGTCCGCGTGGAACTCCTGGATGCCCGTGACGACGGCCTCGAACGCCGTCTCGTCCACGCGCTTGCCGACGATCTCGACGCGCGCGCCCACCTCGAGCCGGCCGCGATCGACCTTGCCCGTGATGACGGTGCCACGCCCCGGGATCGTGCAGACGCCCTCGATGGGCATGAAGAACGGCGCCGCGAGATCACGCTCGACCAATGGAATGCGATCGAGCGCATCCATCAGCCGATCGATGCACGCGGTCTCACTCGCCTGCGCCGCGCGCAGTGCCGAGCCACGCACCATCGCCACGTCCGCGAATCCGTGCTTGGCGCACAGCTCCGCCGTCTCGAGCTCGACGAGTAGGGTGAGCTCGGGATCGGCGATGTCGACCTTGTTCACGAACACGACGATGTGCCGCACGCCCACCTGCTTGGCCAGCAGCACGTGCTCGCGCGTCTGCGCCTCCGGTCCCTGCGAGGCGTCGACGAGCAGGATCGCGCCGTCCATCTGCGACGCGCCCGCGATCATGTTCTTCACGTAGTCGGCGTGGCCCGGGCAGTCGACGTGCGCGTAGACGCGCGTGGCCGACTCGTAGCGCACGTGAGAGGCGTTGATCGTGATCCCACGCTCACGCTCCTCCTTCGCGTTGTCGATCTCGCCGTATTTCTTGGCGAGCGTGCCGAAGCGGGCATGGCTCGTCATCGTCAAGGCCGCCGTGAGCGTGGTCTTGCCGTGATCGACGTGCCCGATCGTACCGACGTTGAAGTGTTGCTTTTCCATCACTGTCTCCGAGTGCAGGGGCCCGCTTCGAGCGCCGGAGACACGTGCGATCACACCATCGTGATCACGACCTGCTCCGGCTGTTCCGGAGAGGGCCGTGCGCGATTCGCGCCTGGGCGTGCCTCAATCCGGACGTGCGACGTCGTCACGGCTCGCTGTGAGCGAGACGGCGACGGGCGCTGTTGTCCGGAGATGACGACGCATGGCAGCGAGCGACCAAGATGACCGATCACGCACCGATATTCAATCGCGCGGCGCGCCGTCATACTGCGCCTCGTCACGCGAGGTCATCTTGGACGTCCAGATTCTCTTCCGCATCGGCACGTACGTCGCCGGCTTCTTCGACTTCGTCGTCGCCCTCGCGGTGATCTTCTTTGCGCTCACGACCGTGCGGAAGGCGGATGCGACCAGCGGCTACGTGCTCGCGGGCGCGATGGGCGTTCGCTTCGTCGCGGCCTGCTGCACACGTGCGGTCGGTCAGGTCAGCATCGACGAGTCGATGCAGATGGCGAGCGCGGCGCTCTCGATCGTGCGGCCGTTCTTCGATCTCGCGCTCTGGGCCGCGGTGATGTTCGTACTGCTGCAGCTCGCCAGGAAAGTGCCGGCGCAGGGCTAGCGTGCGGCTCGCTCTCGCGCTCTCGATCGCGCTCGTGCTCACGGCCTGCGGTGCCGCGCGCTTCTCGCTCGTGCGCCCCGCCGCGAGCGCGCCGCCGATCGAGATCCGTCAGCTCGCGCTCTCGTGGTCGAACGTGTTCCTCGTGCGCGAAGGCGATGCCGCGATCCTCGTCGACAGCGGATCGCCCGGCGACTGGGACGCGCTCGTCTCCGCGCTCGACGCCGAGCACCTCGCGCCGCGCGATCTGAGATTGGTGGTCCTCACGCATGGCCATGCCGATCACGCGGGGCTCGCGTTGCGTCTGCAGCACGAGGGCGTTCCGATCGCGCTCGGCGAGGGGGACCTCGGCATGGCCGCACGCGGTCACGACGATGCGCTGCGCGCGACGAGCCCGCTCGGCGATCTCTTGCGCCCCTTCGTCGACTTTCCATACGACGCGTTCACGCCCGACGTGATCGTGACGGGCCCGATCGGTCTGTCGCGCTGGGGCATCCACGGCGCGCGCATCGTGCCGATGCCGGGCCACACGCCCGGCGCGCTCGTCGTGTGGATCGGCGACGCGGAGGCGCTCGTCGGCGACGAGATGCTCGGCGGTCTCGGCGGCGCGCTCGGCTCCGGCATCGCGGGCGAGCACTTCTATCAGACGGACCTACACCGCAATCACTGCAACGTTCTGCGTCTGCTCGAGGCGGGCGTGCAGCGCTTCTACGTCGGCCACGGCGGCCCGCTCGATCGGCCGTCGGTGGCAGGCTGGGAGGACGACTGGGCCCGCGACGCCGCACGCTGCGAGCCCTGAGAGCCGATTCGCCCTGCGCAAGATCCTGCGCAATCAACCTGGCGCGACGCAGTTCCCTTGAGATCACCCCACCCCGCCGGGGTAGTATCCGCGGCGATGGAAAAGGTCATCGGGATCGACCTCGGCACGTTCAACTCGTGCGTCGCAGTCGTCGAGGGCGGAACGCCGGTCGTGATCGCGAATCGCGGCGGCTACAAGACGACTCCGTCGATGGTCGCGGTGACCGAAGCGGGCAAGCGGCTCGTCGGGCACATCGCCAAGCGGCAGGCGGTCACGAACGCCGAGAACACCGTCTACGCGGCAAAACGCCTCATCGGGCGCAAGTTCCAGTCGCCGCAGGTGACCAACGCGGTCGCGAACGTGGCGTACCGGATCGTCGAAGGACCACACAACGACCCGCGCATCCAGCTGCGCGACAAGGTCTATTCCGTCCCCGAGATCTCCGCGATGATCCTGCAGGAGATGAAGATCATCGCCGAGGACTACCTCGGCCAAGAGGTCCACAAGTCGGTCGTCACGGTCCCCGCCTACTTCAACGACGGCCAGCGTCAGGCGACCAAGGCGGCGGGCGAGATCGCGGGCCTCGACGTCATCCGCATCATCAACGAGCCGACCGCGGCAGCGCTCGCGTACGGCTTCGGCAAGAACATCGATCGCACGGTCGCGGTCTACGATCTCGGCGGCGGCACGTTCGACATCTCGATCATGGAGATCTCGAGCGCCGGCGTGTTCAAAGTCGTCTCCACGGCCGGCGACACGTTCCTCGGCGGCGAGGACTTCGATCAGCGGATCATCGACTGGCTCGTCGACGGCTTCAAAGAAGAGCACGGCATCGACCTGCGGCAGGACCGCATGGCGCTACAGCGCCTCAAGGACGCGGCCGAGAAGGCCAAGTGCGAGCTCTCGAGCGTCGTCGAGACCGAGGTGAACCTTCCGTTCATCATCTCGAGCCACCGCAACGAGGCGCTCCACCTGCAGCGGCTGCTCACGCGCCAGCAGATGGAAGAGCTCACGCAGGATCTCGTCGCGCGCACGATCCAGATCTGCGAGATGACGCTCGAGGAAGCAGGCCTCGGCAAGGACGAGATCGAAGAGGTCATCCTCGTCGGCGGCATGACGCGCATGCCGTGCGTGCAGAAGGCGTGCGCCGACTTCTTCGAGCGCGAGCCCTGCAAGGGCGTGCATCCGGACGAGGTCGTCGCGCTCGGCGCCGCGATCCAAGGCGCGGCGCTCGTCGACGAAGACCAGGACATGGTCCTGCTCGACGTCACGCCGCACACGCTCGGCATCATGGTCGTGGGCGGCTACTTCGAGGAGCTGATCCCGCAGAACAGCACCGTCCCGACGTCGCGCAGCAAGATCTTCACGACGGTCCGCGACAACCAGACGGCCGTGAAGATCCTCGTCATGCAGGGCGAGTCCAAGCGCGCCGACGAGAACGACTTGCTCGGCGAGTTCGTGCTCACGGGCCTGCGTCGCGCGCCCGCGGGCGCGGTCGAGATCGAGGTCACGTTCGAGATCAACGCCGACGGTATCGTCAGCGTGCACGCCAAGGATCTCGAGACGGGCAAGGAGCAGTCGATCACCGTCACTGCGACGAGCGGCCTGACGAAGGAAGAGATCGACGCGATGGTGGAAGGCGCCAAGACCTACGCGGTCGCGCGTCGCGACGACGAAGAGCTCGAGAAGGCCAAGCAAGAGGCCGAGACGCTCATCGCCGAGATCCAGAAGCTGCTGCCGAAGGTCGAAGAGGTCGTGGCGGGCAGCGACTACGGCAAGGACGCCGTCGAGAAGGCGCGCGCGGTCGTCGACAAGGCCCGCGCCGCGATGGCGGCTGGCAACGCGAAGGGCGTCAAGGAGCAGATCGAAGCGCTCCAGCGCACGCAGCGCATGTTCAAGGGCGTCGTCGGCAAGGTCAGCTGAGACCCGAAACCGATCCATGCTGTACCCGGATGGCTGAGAAAGACGACGACGACCGAGAGTCCGACGAGCCGAGTGGCGACGTCGACCTCACCGGTTGGGATCGCACCGGCGACGAGGCCGAGCAGCGCAAGCGCAACCGTCGCAAGCGCATCACGCTCGACGTCTTCGCCGGGCCGCCGCTCCAGCTGCCGCGTACGTCGCGTCACGACGCGATCCCGCCGAAGGCCGACGACGCGTCGACCGAGCTCTCGCTGCCGGATCTGCAAGACCTGCCGCGCTTCGGGAAGAAATCGCCGTCGGGCGAGCTGGCCAAGATCGAAGACGCGTGGTCGCGCGCGCGCGATGCGCCGGATGCCGTGCCGCCGCGACCGCGCACCGAGACACCGCCGCCGTTCAGCGTGGACGAGCCGATGAACGGACAGAACGACGCGATCGCGTTGGTCTCGCGTCGCAGCCGGCCGCCGGGATCGAGCGTGCTCGATCTCGCGGTCGAGATGCTCGATCGCTTCGCGCTCGGCGACTTCTCCGGCGCGCTCCTCGCGGCCGAGATCGTCCTCGGCAAAGACCCGAAGCACGCCGAAGCGCAGCGCTGCGCGGCGACGTCTCGCGATCGCCTCTCGGACATGCATCTCGCGCGGCTCGGCGGCCCCACGAAGCGCCCGCAGATCGCGGTCGCGGGCTCGGAAGTGCGCTGGCTCGGTCTCGATCATCGCGCGGGCTTCTTGCTCTCGCGCGTGGACGGACAGAGCACGGTCGAAGAGCTCGTCGATCTCAGCGGCATGGCGCGCCACGAAGCACTGAAGGTGCTCGTCGAGCTCGTCGACGCTGGCGCCCTGAGCCTTACCTCGCGCTGAAGCGTCGAGCATTTCGCCCCTCGTGGTGATCCGCCACCGCGCTCGAGCGAAGGATCGTTCGCGTTTGCGAGCTGTTGCGGATGGCACCGCGATTGCTCGACGCAAGGCGTGCTCTTCGAACGCGAGAACCTCTGGGCTCCCGCGGCGACGTTGCTCGTCCTCTTCGTGTGCGTGGCGTCGGCTGCAGCGCAGCCCGTTCGGGCGAGCACTTCGCCGTTCACCACGTGCGATGACGGCGAGCATCCGGCCCGCGTGATCGCCGTCGCTGCCGACAGGAGCGCGACGATCGATGCTGGCTTAGTCGAAGGGTTCACGGGCGGCGTCGAGCTCCGCGTGCGCGAGCGCTACGGTCACATTCGTCACGACGTGATCGTGCTCGAGACGCGCGATCACGAAGCCCGGCTCCGCATGCGCCGACCGACGGCGTCGTTCCACGTCGGAGACGTCGTCTCCATCGCGGGCCAGGGAGATTGTCTCGACAAGTGCACGCCGGAGCGGCCCGAAGGTCTGTGGGAGATCGCGATCTCCACGCTGGTCGGCCTCGACGTCAACCAGAGCCAGGTCGGCGCGATCGTCCTCGGCGGCGCTCGCGTGCTCGAGCACGGGCCCGGGCCCTTGTTCGTGCGCGCCGATCTCGGGCCGGTCGGCATCGCGGCCGGCACCACGCCGATGTTCACGGGCGCCTCCACGCTCACGCTCGGCCTCGAGACGAGCAGCTTCTGGCTCGGCGTCGGCGGCGGCGTCATGACGCCGAACGGCTACGGCGGTCGCAACGATCGCACGTGGGTGCCGGTGATCGACGCGGACATCGGCTTCGCGTTCCCGAGCGTCCTGCAGTTCGACGTGCGTGCGAGCGTCGGGATCGCCGACGCCGCGGTGCAGCTCGGATCGCTCGACGTCGCGCTCTCCCTGCTCATGGATCCCGACGTGCACTTCGAGGCGCGGATGAGCCTGAGCATGGCGGGCGCGATCAGCGCGCTGTTCGACTTCGGCTGGCTCGTCGCCGGCGACGGGCGCGCGCCGGGCAGCGTCTATCTCGACACGAACGCTGGCATCGCCGGCGTGTTCTACCAACCGGGATGCGCGTACGGGGCTTGCTCGCAGACGCCGCTCGCGATCGGCCCCGCGCTCGGCGTCGGTCTCACGATGAACGCGCTCCCATGAGCGACGAGAGGACACCATGACGCTTCGAAGACGCTTGTTGACGACGTTGCTGGCGCTCGGCCTCGGTGCATGCGGCTTCAACGTGAACGATCCGCGCGCGGGCGAGACCGTCGTGAGCCTCGACGATCCACCGCCGCCGATCGCGGGCGGGACGCTGACGGTGACGCGCGACGGAGCATTCGCGGTCGCGTCCGATCCCGATCGCGACGAGGTGCAGATCGTGCGACTCACGGATCACACGGTGCGCCGTGTCTCGTTGGCCGTCGGCGACGAGCCGGGCCGCGTGATCGAAGGCCGCGACGGCATCGTGCACGTGGTGCTCCGCAGCGGCGATGCGCTCGCGACCATCGACGTCGCATCGCTCGCGCTCACGCGCACACCCACGTGCGAGGCGCCGCGCGGCGTCGCGTGGGACGGAGCTCGCGTCCACGTCGCGTGCGCGACCGGAGAGCTGATCAGCTTCGAGGCGCTCGATCAGCCGCCGGTGCGCACACTGCGGCTCGAGCGCGATCTGCGCGACGTGATCGCGATCGGCGATCGGCTGGTCGTCACGCGCTTTCGTGCGGCCACGATGACGGTGATCGACGCGAGCGGCACGGTGCTGACCACGGCCACGCCGGCATCCGCGACGTACACGGACGCGACCACCCACCACAGCGAGGCATTCACGCCGATGGTGGCGTGGCGCGCGATCGCGACGGGCGATGGGCGCGTGCTGATGACGCACGAGGCCGGGCGCGTCGGCCCGGGCTTCGCTCCGACGGTCTCGCACCGCTACTACGGCGGACAGACGCCGGGATGGACTCCGCCGTGCGGACAGAACACGGCGCTGCACTCCTCGATCAGCCTGACGACCATGGACGGCTCGGCGCAGCGCGCGCCGATCCTCGCGGACGTGGGGCTACCCGTGGACGTGGCCCTGCACGGCGATGACGTCGCGGTGGTCTCCGCGAGCGAGCTCGACTCCTTCCGCACGGCCGGGCCTCAGCTGCTCGTCACCCGTTTGTCCACGATCGACGCTGCGCCCACGTGCGTCAGCGCCGCGAGCGACCGTCGCTTCACCGGCGAGCCGATCGCGGTCGCGTACGCACCGGACGGCACGCTGCTGGTGCAGACGCGCGAGCCGGCCGAGCTGACGATCGGAGACGACGTCGTCACGCTCGCCGAAGGCTCGCACCGCGACTCGGGCCACGAGCTCTTCCACTCGGACTCGGGCATCGGCATCGCGTGCGCGAGCTGTCATCCCGAAGGCGGAAGCGACGGGCACGTGTGGCAGTTCCCGGACGTCGGCACGCGACAGACGCAGCTGCTGCGCGGCGGGATCGCGAACAGCGCGCCGTTCCACTGGACGGGTGACGAGTCGGACTTCGTCGCGCTCACGCACACGACGTTCGAACAGCGCATGGGCGGGCCGCCGCTCTCGCACGCGCACTCGAGCGCGCTCTCGCGCTGGCTCGATCAGATCCCGGCGGAACCGGCTCCGCCAGCGCTCGACGCCGCGGCCGCGACGCGGGGACGTGCTCTCTTCGAGCGCGCCGACGTCGGATGCGCGACCTGTCACGACGGACCGCGCCTGTCCGACGAGACGAACCACTCGGTCGGAACGGGCCTCTCGTTCCAGAGTGGCACGTTGCTCGAGCTCGGCGCCCGCCTGCCCATCATGCACGACGGCTGTGCGCGCTCGATCGAGGAGCGCTTCAGCAACGTCGCGTGCGGAGGGGGTGCGCAACACGGCGGCGCCGATGCGTTGAGCGATGCGGAGCGCGCCGATCTGATCGCCTATCTCGACACGCTCTGAGGAGCGACGCGATTACGGACAGGTGCGGCCGAGGCCCTCGAGCGTTCGACGAACCTCGGGGATGGCCGGATGGTCGGGCGCGATGCGGCAGAAGCGCTGGTAGTCGGCGATCGCTTCGTCGCGTCGACCGAGACGCATCAGGCAGTCGGCGCGACGGCGCAGCGCGATCGGTGTGCCGCCGCCGCCGATCAGGTCGCTCAAGATCTCGACGCACTCGGCGGCCGATCCGTCGCTGAGCGCACGCTGCGCGGCGCCGAGCGGATCGGTCTCGGGATCGGGTGGCGGCGGCGTGGAGTCCGAGCCGCCCGCCGTCGTGCTCGACGGAGGCGTGGTGCCCTCGTGCGTCGCGTGCCGAGGATGATGATGCGTCTCGGTCGTCGGCGGCGGCTCGACGTGCGCGGGCTCTGCGGGCGGGCCTGCGTCCGGCGTCTCGGTGCCCGCGTCCGGGACCACCGTGACGACCGCGCTCGATGGCGGCGGAGGCGGCGCGTGCGTGCCGACGCCGCCGGTCACGCCCATGAAGCCGAGCACGACGACCGCGACGCCCGCGGTGACGGCGCCCGCCGCCAGGCCCGCGAATGCCAGCATGAAGATCCCGCTCCGACGCGGCTGCGGCTCGAGCAGCTCGTTCGGCTGTGGAGCGTAGCCGTGAGCGGGCGCGTGCATCGGCATCGACGCGCGCGGCGCCGGCGGCAGCTGGCTCGTGGTGCCGACCGACATCGACTGCATCGCTGCGGGGTGCATCGCCGCGGGCTGCATCGGCGGCTGCATGCGCGAGTCGAGCACCTGCTGCGGCACGGGCTCCATCATCGAGACGGCGGTGCGCGGGATCTCCCTCGCGCGCGGCGCGACATCGGTCGCCGGCGCGGTCATCGCGGGGCTGGGCGCCGGCTGAGCGAGCGGAGTCACCGGGATCGGTGATGCTCCGAGCGCGGACGCCGCCATCGCGTGCTGTGCGTGGGGCACCACGTTGGGCGCCGTCGGTCCGCCCTGCGGCGCGGTGGCCGAAGGGATCGCCGCGGCGCGACGGATCTCCTCCTCGTCGAACGCCGGCATCGCCGAGAACGTGCCCGGCGTGAGCGACTCGTCCTGAGCGATCGCGGGCGTCGGCTGCGGAGCGGGCTTCTCCGACGCCACCGGCTGCGCGAGCGCGGCCAGCGCAGGATCGAGCGTCTTGAGGCTCCCGAGCGGCGTCGTCGCCATACCCGCGCGCGGCCGTGCGACCGCCGTCGGCGAGATCCCGGAAGCCTCGAGGAACGCGTCCGCGAGCTCCGTCGCTGCCCGGAATCGTGCGTCACGCACGCGCGCCATCGCGCGCATCACGACGCCCTCGATCGCCGGCGGCAGATCCGGGCGCAGCGATCGCAGGGGCGCGATCTTGCCGTGCAGGATCGCGACGATCAGATCCGTCGGCGTCGACGCGAGGAACGGCGGCTTGCCGGCGAGCGCTTCGTACATGATCACGCCGAGCGCATAGATGTCGACGCGATGGTCGACCTCGGGCTCGGCGCCGAGCTGCTCGGGCGACATGTAGCGCGGCGTCCCGAGCACCTGGCCCGTCTGCGTGAGGCGCTCGCCACCGAAGATCTTCGACACGCCGAAGTCGAGCAGCTTCACCTGCACGCGTCCGTCGCTGCCCGCGCAGAGGAAGATGTTGTCCGGCTTGAGGTCGCGGTGGACGACACCGTTCGCGTGCGCGGCGGCCAAGCCCGTGGCGGTTCCGGCGACGATCGGCGCCAGCTCCGTAGGCTCTAGCTTGCCGCGGCGCATGCGCGCGCCGAGCGTCTCGCCGCGGAGCATCTCCATGACGAGCATCACGCGGCCACCTTCGATCTCGGTGACCTCCTCGATGCTCACGATCGCTGGGTTCTTCAGCGCGCGCAGCACCTGCCCTTCGCGCCGCAGACGCGCGGTCGCCTCGGGGCTCTGCTCCGGGCTGGTCCGCAGCACCTTCACCGCCACGCTGCGGCCCGAGGTGAGCTCGACCGCGCGGAACACGTCCGCCATGCCGCCCGATCCGAGCGACTCTTCCACACGGAAGCGTGCGGCGAGCACCGTCCCGGCGGTGGGCGGCGAGTACGACGAGGACGGCTCGGGCATCGGCGGCATGAGGATCACTGGCCGGTGCGCACGGCGTCAACGACTCGTGTCGCACCTCTGTCTACGACCCCGGAAGCAGGGAATTCCTGGGCCGACCGAAGAGCCGGGTCAGCATCGAACGACTCGGCGATCAATCGGCTTCCAGCGCGGCTTCGCGCAGCGCGGGGATCGAGAGCGTGACCGACCAAGCGGGCGCGTCGTCGGAGACCGTGAGCTCGGCGCTCGCGCGATCGATCGTCATGCGTGGATCCCCCTCTCCGGCCGTCGTCGGCTCGGCATCCTCGCCGTGCACGATCCCGTCGTCGTCGACGGTGCACTCGAAGTAGCCCTCGCCGAGATCGCCGTAGAGACGCAGCTCGCCGCATCGCACGAACGCGCGACATCCCTCGATCGGATCACTGTTCCAGTCGAGCTCGACCGAGCAGACCTGCGCCATCTGCACGTCGCTTCGGCCGCGCACGGCGGTCACCGTCGCATCGCCCACGTGATCGCCGAGCGTGCCGCAGCGACCGTGAACGCGATCGAGCTCGCACGACGCGAGCCGTCCCTCGAGCTCGATGCGACGCGTGACGCTCGCCTCCTCGCACTCGGCGAGCTGCGTCGCCGCGTGCGCCGCCGCGTCGAGCGCGCGACTCTCCGCATCGCGCCGCACGAGCAGATACGTCAGCCCCGACGCCGCGAGCGCCAGCGCGACGACCGCACCGATCCGCCGCGCCCGATCACCAGAGACGTCCGCCACGCGCGGAGCGTGTCACGTCTCACTCGCTGGTGCCGAGCACGAACGGATAGCTCACGACCGTCGGCGCCGACGAAGACGGGAACGTCCAGCGACTCACGGCGCTCGCGATGCACGCCTCGAGCTCGCCGTCGTGCGTGTCCGAGCGCTCGCCCTCGATGCTCGCGCTCTGCACGGCGCCGCTCGGCGTGATGATCCAGCGCGCGGTCGCGCGGCCCTCGAGATCGGGCCGGTGCTCGAGGGCACGCTGGTAGCAGCCGCGGATCTCGCTGCGGTGGCGCGCGACGATGCGCCGGATCACCACCGGCTCGAGCGAGCCCTGCGCCTCGAAGGGACCGCGGCCGCAGTGGCAGGCACCGTAACGCCGGCTCGCCTCGATCGCGTCGGGCGCGTCGCTCGCGACCCCGCGCGTGGCGAGCGCCCCGACACCGACGAGGCCGCTCGTTCGTCCACCGTTGCACGACGCGATCGCCGCGAGCCGTCCCACGAGGGCCGTGCGCGCCGCCAGCTCGTCCCCCGAGCACGTCACCGAGATTCCATCGGTGCTCGAGGCCATCCCGAGCAACGGTGCGCCGATCGTGCCGGTTCCGACCGCTGCCCCACGACCGACACCGATCATGTCGAGAACGCCGCCGTCGGTCGGAATGCGAGTCGATCCGAGATCGGCGAGCGCGCCGCTCGCGACGAACGCGGGAGATGCTCCCGCCTCGACGGCCAGCCGACCGGCGATTGCGGCGAGGATGTCCGTCGGCTCGGCGCGACCGCGACGCGTTGCACCCGTCGCCCGATGCCGCGGAGCGGGGTCCGAGCGCGAAGGCTCGAGGGCGACGCGGGCACCCGCAGACGCGACCGACGCGATGGGCGCTACCGGCGGCGCCATCAGGACCGCGAACGTGCGCGGTCGCGGCGCGTAGAGGTCGTCGAGCGCGAGCGCTTCCGCTCCCGGCGGCACGAGGAGCGCCAGCCCGAGCACTGCCGCGTGCAGCAGCGCTGAAAACGCGACGCATCGCACTCCTCGATCCGGCTCCGTAGCGCTGTGCATCTTCGGAAACGACAGCGCGGGCTACACGAAGTTCCCCGATCGTCCGATGACAAGGGAATGCCCCTCATGGGACAGTCCATGTCGCGATCGATGCGTTGGGAGCTGCACGCAGGAGGGCGCATCCATCGAGTGTCGGCGCGCGGCTTACGCATCGGGCGCGCGGACGACGTCGATCTCCGGCTCGTCGACACGCTCGTGTCGCGCCGTCACGCCATCGTCCGGGCCACACCGCTGGGTCTCTCGATCGAAGATCTCGAGAGCCGCGATGGCGTGCGCGTCAACGGCGTGCGCGTGAAAGGAACGTCTCCGCTCACGCACGGCGATCGCATCGCGATCTGCTCCTACGAGATCGTCGTGATGGACGCCGATCGTTTCCGGCGCGAGCAGGCCCCGACCGAGTCCTACAAGGCGGTCGAAGCGCCGGCCGAGAGCGAGCCGGCACCGATCCGAGAAGAGCGCACGGGCGAGGCGAGCATCGTCGACGTGATGCTCGGCGGCGCCGAAGACGCGCTCGCGCGCGGCGATGCCGCGGGCTGCGCGTTCGCGCTGGGCCGTGCCCTCGACACGCTCATCGCCAACGAGCGACGCGGAGGCGAGGCGCCGGCGATCGTGCGGCGCTACTCGGTGTGCGCGCTGCGCGCGGCCGCGCTGCTCGCCCGGCCCGAGTGGATCGATGCGGTGGTGGAGATCCACGGCGCCAAGCCGCGGGTCATGCACGCGGCCACGATCGACGCGCTCGAGGGCGCACTCGAGCGCTTGCCGGACTACGACATGACGCCGCTCCGCGCTTACGTCGCGCGGATCGAGCCGGCGCGAGGCACGTTGCCGATGTACGAGCGCTTCTGCTTCGAGCGCGTGCGCGCGATCTTTCCTTAGCGTTCGGACTGCGTCATCGCTTCTTCTTGGGCACGAGCTTGTCGTAGGCCCGCGTCAGCGCTCGGAACGCATCGGCGTCTCCGCCCCGATCGGGATGCAGCTCGAGCGCGCGCCGTCGGTACGCACGCTTGATCTCGGTGAGCGTCGCTTCCGCCGAGACACCGAGCATGTCGCGTGACGAGACCGGCTGCGCGATGGGTCGCTCTTCGCGCTTCGGTCGCGTGCTGGGCGGTGGGGGCGGCGGCTCGCCTCGGAGCATCCGGTTGAACGCGCGCGCCCAGTAGGGCTCGATGGTGGTCAGGTGCCGCTCTGCGATGCGCTCGGCCTCCGCCAGCGCTGCCGCCTCCGTGCGCGATCCACCGTTCGACGCGTCCGGCTTGCGGAACGGCGCGTACGACGGCGCGCCTGTCCACCACGCGGCCCAGAAGAACCGCCCTCGCGCCGTGCGCGTGATCGACACGACGGCGCTCGCGAGCTCGGTCATCGTCGCTCGCTCGCTCGAAACGTCGACGGTATCGAAGAGGTGGGGTGCACGATCGCCTCGGGGCAGCGTACGCGAAGGCGGCACGTGCGTTGCTCCTCACGAGCGCATGAACGAGCCGATGGGGCCGCGCGAGATCCTGGGACGAGCGGTGGGCGCGATGTGGGCGGCCCCGGTCGCGGCGATCAGCGCGTTGCGCCACGCGCGCATGTTCCACCCGCGGGGCGTGCTCTACCGCGCGCACGTCGTCCCGTACTCGAGCCTCGCGGGCGAGGGCGTCGCGCGTCGCTTCAGCGGTCACGCCCTGGTGCGCCTCTCCGGTGCGACTTCGAAAGAGGACGCGGAGGACCACGAAGTCCTCGGTCTCGGCATGCGCCTGT
Source organism: uncultured Sandaracinaceae bacterium (assembly GCA_964429305.1). Classification (GTDB taxonomy): domain Bacteria; phylum Myxococcota_A; class Polyangia; order Polyangiales; family Sandaracinaceae; genus JBBSAT01. The sequence goes on from CAYSCF010000011.1 coordinate 34,767, forward strand.
CCGATCGCGAGATCACGAGCGCGACGCCGGCCGAGGGCGATCAAGACCTGCTCTTCGCGACGATCCTGAGCCCCCTCACGATGCCGATCGCGCCGTATTTCACGCGGTCCGATGACTTCCTCGAGAACACGTACCACGCGGTCGCGCCCTTCGAGATCGAGGACGCGGGACGCGTGAAGATCCGACTCGTGCCGCTCGCGGTCACGGGGGCGCACGAAGGACATCGTCGCGAGCGGCTCGCGCGCGCCGTGGAGGAGAAGCGCGCCGTCTTCGTGATCGAGATCCGTCGGACGTTCGGTCTGCGCTGGGATGCGGTCGCCAAGCTCGTGATCGACGCGCCGTCGGACATCGACCAAGAGGCGCTGCGCTTCGATCCGTTCCGCGTCGGTCGCGGCATCCATCCGGTCGGGTTCGTGCACGGGATCCGCAAGCTCGTGTACGCGGCGAGCCAGCGAGCGCGCCCGACGCACGCGTGACCGGGCCGGGACGACGTGCCGCAGCTGAGGCGTGAAGCACCAAGGCGTCGTCCGTCGTATCGACGGGGCCGATGTCCCAACGCCTCGCGACCCTGGACGATCTCGACGCCATCTTCGCGATCGACGACGACACCCTTGCGCTCTTCGCGAGCGCCGTCGGTCGCGCAGGCAACACGATCGTCCACGTCGAGCACGGCCTGCCCGTCGGCTTCGCCGCGCTCGGCACCGTCGACGGTGCGCCCTATCTCGATCAGCTCTCGGTGCGACGCGTGGTGATGGGCCGCGGGATCGGCGGCGCGCTGCTGGCGTCAGCGATCGCGCGCGCCGGCGCGGCTTCGTCCTCGTGCCGGAAGCGGACTGGGGCGCCGAGATGCGCGAGATCATCGCGGACCAACGCGCGACGCTTCCGCGCCCCGACCAACGCGTCGTGATGGTGCGCCGCGATCCGTCGCGTGAGACGGTCGCGTGACCCGTCACGAGACGGCTCGCGATCTTTTTTTTCGAGCGCCCTCTTCCGCTCGTCGATTCGCGACTTATGGAGCACTCAGGCGCGCGGCGTCGTATCGGCCCCCGGCACGGAGGGCGGCGAGGTCTGGGCGCGCCGAGCTGTTCGCGGCGAGAGAGTGAATCTCTCTCTCGCCGCTGTCGTTTTCGGCCCTATTCAGCCGAAGAGCCAGACGATCAGGTCCACGACGGCGTTGCCCGTTGACGACGAGGCCGAGTCTCGATTGTTCGAGCCGCGCGGGTACTGCAGGTAGACGTCGGCGCGTGCGACCACGGGCGCGACGGCGGGCGAGAGCAGAGCGACGGAGAGGAGGACCACACGGAGGTTCTTCATGCGGCGAGGTTGTGCGAGCCGCGTGCCACAGTCGAGCCGTGGACGACCGTCGCGCGCGCGGGAACCGAGGAGCCCAGGAGTCGCGCGATCACTCCGCGGCAGCGCTGTCGTCCTTCACGCGGATCTGCACGAGGCGATCCTTCTGGATGCGCTTGGCCGTGTCCGGCTCGACGAAGTCGCTGTGGCAGAGGCCCTTGCCGACCTCCGCGTCGACGACCTTCTTCGTCTTGCTCGCGAGCTTGTGGATCTCGTCGGGTGACAACACGCCGCGCGCCTGGAGCATCTGCTGCTGCTCTTCGGTGAGCGCCGCGCTCTTGATCGCTTTGTCGCGCGCGTACTCGGCGTCTTTGCCGCTCGTGAACTCGACGATCTCCTTGCTGATGCGCACCGAGCACCAATCGTGGCCGCACATCGCGCAGAAGTCGGTGTCGACGTCGAGGTCCTCGTCGTGCAGCGCGCGCGCGTACTCGCCGTCGAACGCGAGATCGAAGTGCTTCTCCCAGTTGAGCGCCGCGCGCGCCTTGGTGAGCTCGTCGTCCCAGTCGCGCGCGCCGGGAATGCCGAGCGCGACGTCGGCCGCGTGCGCCGCGATCTTGTACGCGATGCAGCCCTGCTTCACGTCGTCCTTCTTCGGAAGGCCCACGTGCTCCTTCGGCGTGACGTAACAGAGCATGCTGGCGCCGTGGTACGCGGCCGCGGTCGCGCCGATGCACGACGTGATGTGGTCGTAGCCGGGGAACACGTCGGTCACGAGCGGCCCGAGCACGTAGAACGGCGCGCCGTGACAGAGCGTGCGCTGCAGCTTCATGTTCAGCTCGATCTGATCGAACGGAACGTGGCCGGGGCCCTCGACCATGACCTGACAGCCGCGACGCCACGCGCGCTCGGTCAGCTCGCCCAGCGTCTCCAATTCGGCGAGCTGCGCCGCATCGGTCGCATCGGCCAGGCCACCGGGCCGCAGTCCGTCACCGAGCGAGAAGCTCACGTCGTACTCGCGCATGACGTCGCAGATCGCTTCGAAGTGCTCGTACATCGGCGACTCCTTGCCGTGGACGAGCATCCACTTCGCGAGCAGCGAGCCCCCGCGCGAGACGATGCCGATCAAGCGCTGCTGCACGAACTTCAGGTGCGCACGACGCACGCCCGCGTGGATCGTGAAGTAGTCCACGCCCTGCGCCGCCTGGTGCCGCAGCGATTCGAGGATCACGTCGAGCGTGAGGTCCTCGATCTTGCGACCGATGATCATCGAGTAGATCGGCACGGTCCCGATCGGAACGGTGCTGTTCTTCACGATCGCGTCGCGACACGCGTCGATGTCGCCGCCCGTCGAGAGATCCATGACGGTGTCGGCGCCCCACTTCACCGACCAGCGCATCTTCTCGACCTCTTCGTCCGTGCCGCTCGAGACGGGCGAGGCGCCGAGATTCGCGTTGATCTTGGTGCGCGTCGCGCGACCGATCGCCATCGGATCGAGCTTGTGCGCCAGGTGGACGGTGTTCGCCGGGATGATCATGCGGCCCGCCGCGATCTCGTCCCTGACGGTCTCCGCTGTGAGGTGCGGCTCACGCTCGGCGACGCGCAACATCTGCGGAGTGATGGTGCCGAGGCGCGCGTGCTCGAGCTGCGTGATCGGCACGAAGCCCTTCGGCGCGATCGCGAAGCCCGTCTCCTTCGAGCGCGTCCAGCCCTCGGGCAGGAAGTCCCATGCGGTCTTCTGCGACGGCGCCGGCATGCCGGGCGTGTCGGGGGAAGAGAACGCGAGCGGGCCACCGACGTCGGGGGCGTTCGCGAAGGAGCCGGGTGTGGTGCCCTGCTTCAGCGTCGACGGGTTGTGCGCACCACGAAGAGGAAGCGTCCAGCGATTCGTCATGAGGGGTCTCCGATGGCCCAGCACGAAGCTGGGTGGTGCGCCGCATTCCCTCCGCCGGTGCGAGCCGGATCAGGTTCCCGGGTATCGGCAAGAGTGGTCCGCGAAGCGGACCCGACGCAATTGCGTCGGCCCGGCTCCGCCGGGCACTCCTGCCGGGTATCTCTCAGCCTTCGTTCACCGATGAGCGAAGGCACCCCGAGCAGCGCGAGGCGGACCGTAGCACGCCTCAATGCTTCACTTCGTCTCGGGTCTCAGCGTCCAGCTCGGCATGCCGCCCGGCGATGCGCGCACGCGTCACACGCGCCGCGTCGCGGATCCGGGCGAGCGCGCTCGAATCGATCGCAACGATGCGATCGAGCACGTCGGCGAAGCCGAGCCACGCGAGAGTCCAACCGCCGACGGCCTCATCGTCACTCGGAAGCGTGACTTCGCGAAGCAGTGCGCGACCCCTGACGTCCCAGCCGGAAGCGCGCCAGCGAGCGGGATTTTCGCAGACCGAGACCCACTCGCACGCGGCCACCCAAGCCGCGGGATCCGCCGCGAACTCCGAGCGCGCGCGCACGACCCAACGCGTCCACAGCGTGGTCATCGCGCGCTTCACCGTCGCAACGATGTCATCCTCGGCTCGTGTCCATGCGAAACGCTCACCGTTGCGCACGAGGATCGAATCGTTGAACAGAGGCTGACCCTGGTAGGGCGGGTCGAGAAAGAGTGGTTCCGGCTCACTCGAGAGCCCGGCGACGTTCGCGACCAGAGCGATACGTTCCGTCGTGCGGGTGCGACCTCCGGCGATGCACTCGATGCGCAGCGCAGGGATCGAATCGATGGCCACGCCGAGCCGACGATGCGTGGAGTGATGGCTGGACTCCGTGAGAACCGGCGCGACGCGTGCGACCATCGCGACGGCGGCGGCAAGGGCGTCCTTTCGAAGCATCGACTCGAGATGACGCGAGACGTTCGGACCTCGTCACGCACTCGCATGGCACGCGGGTCCGAGATAGCTTCGACGTAGTGCCCTACTCGCTCGGTGCTCCGTCGCTCCGACTGATCGTCCCGGAGGAGATCGTGCTGGCGACACGGCTGGAGCTCGGGCTCGCCTCGCGCGACGAGCTCTCCGATCTGGTGGACCGCCACATCGCGGAGACTTCGCGCCTCGACGGCGTGCTGCTCGAGCTCGCGACGCCGCTCGACATGGCCGTCGACGATCTCTCCTCCCGTCTCGAGGCCCTCGCGGGCGTCACGAAAGAGCATGGTGCGGCGATGCGCGTCGTCATCGTCGCCGATCTGGTCGCGCGCGAGATCCTCACGATCGAGCGCGCCGTCGACTACCTCGCGGTGCGCGCCGCGCCGAGCCTGCCGCCACCACTCGACGCCGACTGCGGTGCGCTCGACGACATGGTGTGGCTCGCGAAGAGCGGGACGTACGGAACGATGGACTCGGTTCGCGAGCGATTGGCCGAGATCGCGGCGGCGTGCGCCATCGGTTCGACCGACGCGTGATTGCCACGCACCCGTCCGTTCGCCATGCTGGAGCCATGACCGTGCCCGCACGAAAGCCCGCCACGGAAGCGGACTTCTTCGCGATCCCGGAGCACGAGCGCTGGCACGAGCTGTTCGACTCCGAGATCGTGGAGCGGGCTTCGCCCGCGGGTGAGCACTCCAACGCGCAGGGTGGGATCGTGCGTCTGCTCGCCTCGTTTCATCGCCGCGGTGGCGGGGCGGGCGGACCTGGCGGTTGGTGGATCTATCCCGAGCCAGAGGTTCGGCTGCTTGGACGGAAGATCGTGCGGCCCGACGTGTGCGGCTGGTGGCGCGAGCGTGCCTCGGAGGCCCATCGAGGAACACCGATCGATCTACGGCCCGACTGGGTATGCGAGGTCGTCTCGTCGTCGAACGCGAACCAGGATCTCGTTCGTAAGCTGAACCTCTATCTGCAAGCCGAGATTCCTCATTACTGGATCGTCGATCCGCGCGACGAGACGCTCACCGTCCATCGCCGAGGCGAGAGCGCATGGATCCTCGTGCTCCGCGCCGAACGACACGAAGTCGTGCGCGCGGAGCCGTTCGATGCGATCGACTTCCCGGTCGGCGTCCTCTTCGGTGACGATCCGCCGTAGCCGCGTATGCTCGCGCGCGATGCGGGTCGTCGGTCCCTTCCTTGTCCTCTTTCTCGCCGTCGGATGTGGTCACCAGACGTGCGCCGGATCGCACGATCCTTCCTGTCGGACGCCGACGCCGTGCGCGGCGCTCTCGTTCAATTGCTCGGGCGGCACGACGGCGGTGCACACGCTCGCGGCCGGCGATCCGATCCCCGTCGGCGACGATGCGCTCGCCTCGCCCGGCGACGTCGTGCTCGAGAACGATCAGATCCGCGTCGTCATCGACGCGATCACGCACCCGCACTACGTCGCGCCGACCGGCGGCAACGTGCTCGACCTCGTCTCGCAGGACGGGCTCGAGGACTCGCTCACGCACCTCTTCCATGCGGTCGGCCTCTTGCCCGCCGACACGATCGCGTACGACACGTTGATCCTCGACGACGGCGATGCGTACGCGGCCGTCGAGGTCCGCGGTGCGCTCGCCGGCCATCCCGAGGCCGCGGTCGTCACGCGCTACGAGGTGCGCCCGTGCGAGCCGGGCTTGCGCATCCGCACCGAGATCGTGAACGGCACGGGCGACGCGCAGACGTGGGCGCTCGTCGATGCGTGGTACTGGAGCGCGAGAGAGACGTTGCCGTTCGCACCCGGCGTCGGCACCGGCTTCCATCAAGGCGGCTTTCTCTCGCCGCTCGAGTCGAGCTGGATCGTACAGCCGTACTTCGCGGCTGGCTCGCACGCCGGGCTCGAGACGTCGTACGGCGAGGTCGCGTGCAACGTCCCGCTCTACGGCTTCCATTCGGAAGCGCTCAGCGCCGTCGGCCCCGTGCCGCGCGTCGTGCCCTCGCGCGACATCGAGGTGTTCGAGCGCTTCCTCGCGGTCGAGCCCGGTAGCTCCGTCTCGGGCCCCATCGACGATCTGCTCGAGGTGCGCCGTCAGCTCTTCGGCGAGACGTTCACCGAGCTGAGCGGCACGCTCACGCTGCCCGACGCGAGCGAGCTCGGCCGAGAAGCGCGCGCGACGCTGATCATCGAAGAAGGCACGGCCTCGATGGCGCGTGCGCAGCGGACACCCGTCACGCAGGTCACGCCGGGCACGGACGGACACTTCCATGCGCGTGTGCGCGCCGATCGCTCGTACGTCATCGTCGCCGAAGCGTTCGGCCACGAGGCATCGAGCACCGAGGTGCATGCAGGCGGCGCCACGACCGATGCGGGCACGATCACGCTGCCCGCGTCGGCACACGTGACCCTGCGCGTGACCATCGACGGCGTGTCCGATCACGCGCAGGTCTTCGTCACGCCCGCCGACGACGAGACCCAGAGCGCGGTCACTGCGTCACTGCTCGGCGGCTTCGTGTCGTGCGCGCCACTGCTCGGCTCGAGCACGGGAGGCTCGCCCTCGTGCGATCGCGTGCTCGTCGACGGCGAAGCGACCATCGCGCTGCCGCCGGGTCACTATTCGTTCTTCGCGACGGCCGGACCGTTCGCGTCGATCGCGCTCGGTGGCGCGACGCTCGCGGCCGGCGAGTCGCAGACCGTCGCGCTTCCGCTGCAGACGATGCTGCTCTTGCCGAGCGACGTGCTCTCGGGCGATTTCCACGTGCACGGCGGCGCGAGCTTCGACTCGAGCATCCCCGATCTCGATCGGGTGCAGGCGTTCCTCGCGGCGCGCGTCGACGTGATCGCGACGACCGACCACGACGTCGTGCACGACTACGCCGCTGCGCGCGCGATGCTCCATGCCGACGATCGCATCCACGTGATGACGGGGCTCGAAGCGACGGGCCACATCCTCTTCGATCTCGTGCCGGGCGCGCCCCTGCCGCAGGTCATCGGGCACTGGAACGTGTGGCCGCTCCCGTTCGATCCCGAGGGCACGTACCGTGGCGCGCCCTGGGACGAGCTCGTCGAGCCGGGCCCACTCATGGATCGGTTCGTCCAGGCGGGATGGCCGTCGGACACGGGCATCGTGCAGCTCAATCATCCGTGGGCGGCGCCCGAGGTCGGCCGCGATCTCGGGTTTCCGCGCGCCGCCCGCGTCGATGCGCGCGTGCCGCTGCCGCGCACCGATCGCACCGGCTGGGATCGCACGGGCCCGGGCTTGATCCTGCGCACGGTGCCTGGCTCGCACTTCGGCAACGCCGACTACCAGACGCAAGAGGTGATGAACGGCACCGAGAACGAAGAGCTGCTCGCGTATCGCGCGTACTGGTTCTATCTGCTGAATCAGGGGATCGTCCGCGCGGGCACGGCGAACAGCGACTCGCACTCGCTCGTCGACAGCGTGCTCGGGACGCCGCGCACGCTCGTGTGGTCGGGCGAGACGCTCGCCGCCTTCGACGAGGTCGCGTTCGATCGCGCGATGCGCGAAGGGCGCATGATCGGGACGAACGGGCCCGTGATCCGCGCGACGATCGGCGGGCACGGACCTTCGACGCTCCCGCTCGTCGCGACGGCGAGCTCGGAGATCGCACTGAGCATCAGCGCCGCGCCCTGGGTGCCGATCACCGAAGTGCGCATCCTCGTCAACGGACAGGTCGCGCGCACGCTCGCGATGGAGCTCACGCAGCCGGGCGATCCGCTCGGCATCGATCCCGTGGTGCGCTTCGAAGGAACGCTCGCGCTCGCCGAGCTGGGCGTGATGCCGGGCGCGGACGCGTGGATCGTCATCGAGGCGGGCGAGGCGCTTCCACCGATCGCGGATCTGAACTGCGACGGGATCCCGGACACGGGCGATGGCAACGGCAACGGCGTCGCCGACTGGCGCGACGTGGATCGCAACGGCGACGACGTCGTCGACGATCGGGACATCGCCAGCATCATCATGGTGCCGGGCTGCGATGCGAGCTCGGCGACCGGCCCGGTGCCGCGGACACCGCGCGGGCCTCGCGATGGCGCGCGCTATGCGTTCGCGGTGGTGACGCCGGGCGCGTACGCGTTCGCATTCACGAACCCGTTCTTGATCGATTGGGCCGGCGACGGCTTCGATGCGCCTGGGATCGGCGGTGCGCCGTGAGGTGGCTGATCGTGATCGCGATGCTGATCGCGGGGAGCGGGCGGGCGTACGCGCAGAGCGGGAGCGGGAGCGGGAGCGGGAGCGAACACGAAGGCGAGCACACGAGCTGCCCGCGTACGTCGCGCCAGCTCGGGCTCTCCACCGCGCCGCTGCTCGACGGAATGCTCGGCGTCCCGCGTCGCGCGTGCTTCCGCAGCGAGGTCGCGCTGGCCGGCGATGCGTATCTGATCGCCGAGCCGCGAGAGTTCTACGGGAACGTCCGCATCGGCGGTCGCGTGTCGGGCAGCGTGAATCTGCACGACGAGATCGAGATCTGGGGATCGTTCGAGGCCGTCCGATACCAGTCGCTCATCTCTGCGGTCTCCACGCACTACCTCGGGACCGGCTATCTCACGATCGGAAGCTCGTTCCGCCTGCTCGACGAGCACCAGCGACGATGGATCGCATGGGCGCGCGCCGTATTGCCGACGACGAGCGGTCTGGATCAGAACAGCGAGCCGCTCGCGCTCGAGGTCGGCACGACCGCCGAGTGGAACGCGCATCCGAACCTGCGCCTGCACGGCGCGCTCTCGCTGATCGGCTCGGTAGGCATCTCGTCGATCGCGCCCGTCCTCCCGCGCGGCGGTGTACGCGTCGGTGGTGGTCTCGACTGGATCCCCTACGAGTGGCTCTCGTTCCAGGTCGAGCTGATGACGGGCTTCGCCTACCGCGACGGCCTCGACTTCATGGCGCTCGCCGGTGGCGCACGTCTCGGCCTCGGCGATCGAATCGGTGTCGATCTGAGCGTCATCTGGCCGTTCGTCGGATCGGAGCGCGCGCTCGCCGCTGCGCAGCTCGGCCTCTCGGGCCGTTTCGACGATCCCTGACACTCGCTAGGATCGCGCGATGCGATGGCTCGCCGCTTTGCTTGCCTGCGCGATCCCCCGATGCGCGCTCGCGACGACGCCCGAAGCGGCTCGGCTTCCCTTTCCGAGCGCACGTGTCGAGCGGCAGCGTGGAGCTCGAGCCCACCGTGCGCACCGCGTTCGCGATGGAGGCGCCTCTCGGTGTGAGCGCGATCGATCTCGTCGTGCGGCGCGACATCACGAGGGGGGAATGCGTCGCATCCGCGCTCTCCGTCTCGCGGGACTGCGTGATGCGCCCGGGCCTCGACAATCCTTCGCAACTCGACGATGCGCCATGCGGACCGTTCCGCTGAGCTTCGGCTTCCGCTCCCAGGCGGGCCGTGATCGCCGCTATGATCGAGCGATGCCTCGATCGCTCCTCGCCGTGCTGGCCTCGTTCCTCGCCGCGTGCGGGATCTCGAGCACGCGAGACGCACCCGACGACGCCGGCATCGACGCAGCGACGGGCACGCGTCGCGACACCGGCAGCGACGCGTTCACCGCTCCCGACGCGTTCGTTTCCGACGGTGGCACGGACTCCGGCCGCATGTGCATCCAGCCGTGCACGCTCAACTCGGAGTGCGCCGCCTCTTGTCCCGTTCGTCCCGGCACCGTCCGGTGCTGCGACGTGCTCACGGGCCTCTGTTTCGTCGCTGCACCGCCCGAGTGCCCGGCGTACTTCCGTGATGCCGGCGCCGATGCGGACAGAGACGCCGCCTGTTTCGCGCGCCCCCCGCTCTCGCACGTGACTGTGACGGCGCCGAGCCTGCCCGGCGCGACGTTCCGGATCGACACCAGCGTGGGCACCTCCACCGAGACGACCCTCGATGCGACCGGAACCGGTGCGCTCGATACCGATGCGCTCGGCATCGCCTTCGACGCCACTCACGTGGGCAGGCTCAGCGACATGTCCTTCGGCTATCCGTTCGTGGTGCAGGTCTCGACGAGCAGCGTTCACCTGCAGCTGACGGTTCACACCGCGTTCGCGATGGAAGCGCCTCTCGGGGTGAGCGAGATCGATCTCGTCGTGCGGCGCGACATCACGACGGGGGAATGCGTCGCTTCCGCGCTCTCCGTCTCGCAGGACTGCGTGCGCCAAGCGGGCCTCGACGATCCGTCGCAGCTCGACGATGCGCCTTGCGGACCGTTTCGCTGAGCTCCGACATGCTCGCAAGCGACACGTGATCGCCGCCATGATCGAGCGAGACCTCGGCACCGGCCATCCGGCGCTCCGCTCGAGGAGCCTGGACTTCTTGCCCTTCAGCGTCGAGATCGTGCGAGGTGGTGTCGATCTCTCGCTCACCGTCAGCACGTCGTTCGCCGTCCCAGCGCCCGCGGGCGTGACAGCGGTCGAGCTCGTGGTGCAGCGCGACGTCGCGACCGGCGAGTGCGTCGCGTCCGCGCTCTCCGCCGTGCACGACCGCACGTCCTACCCCGGCCTCGACGATCCGTCGCGGCTCGACGACGCGCCGTGTGGACCGTTCCGCTGAGCCTCGACGCGCTCGCGTCGTCGGTCGAGCACTCATCCACTCATCTGCTCTACGGGGCCGTGACGCGCGAGGAGACCGAGGACCACCCGAGGCTCGCGCGGACGACGGCCGCGAGCTCGTCGGGCGCATCGAGCATCACGTAGGTACGTGCGCCTCGGATGAACTGCAGCTTCGTGCCGGGGACACGAGCCGCGAGACGCTCGGCGAGCGCGTGACGGAAGAACGGATCGGCGTCGCCCCACGCGAGCGTGAGCGGCACGGGATGGCGCGCGATCGCGTCGGCCGCAGCCGTCGTCACCATGCCCGACGCGCCGCGCATGAACTTCGCGAGGTCGTCGCGCACGCCGCGATCGCGCGCCCCGTGCTCCGTCCATGCACGCACGTCGTTCGTCGTGACGTTCGGCGATAGCGAGCCCCACGCGAGCGGTGCGAGGCCGAGCCAGGGCAGCGACGCGATCGCGCGCAGCATCGCCCCCGCCAGCGTCGGTCGCGAGGACACGAGCTTCAGGTAGCCATAGGCGAGCGGGGGAAAGACTTCGAGCGCGTCGCAGTTCGTGAGCACCAGCATGGCGATGCGCTCCGGATGCCGTGCTGCGACGAGCTGCGACACGGCGCCGCCCGAGTCGTTCGCCACGATCGCCAGCTTCTCCAGCCCGAGACGATCGGCGATCTCGATCACCAGCTCGGCCACGCCCGCGGGTGAGAGATCGGCATCCGGTCGCATCGCACGACGATGCGATCCGAGCGGCAGCGTCGGTACCCAACACCGATGCGTGCGACAGAGGCGCGACGCGAGCGCGTCCCAGATGCTGCCGGAGACCAACGCTCCGTGGATGAAGAGGATCGGTGGGGCGCTCTCCGGCCCCGACACAGTCACTTCGATGGGGCCCTTCGACGTCTCGATCCATTGCGGGTGGGTCATGAGCCTGTGTGGCCCGCGCCGCGAAGCGTCTCCATGACCTCGGAGGTCATGCCCTCCGATCACTCGTAGTGACGGATCTCGAGCAGGTGCTTGTTCGGGTCGAAGAAGTAGATCGTCGCGCCCGGCCCGCGTGCGCCGTTCTCTCGGCCCGGGCCTGCTTGCTTGCCGACCGTGTGGAACGAGTCGCCGTAGTCGAGGCCGGCCGCGACGATGCGCGCGAAGATCCGATCGAACTCCGCGCGTGTCGTGGCGAACGCGAGGTGCTCGCCACCCTTGGTGCCCCAGGGCGCGAGCTGCAGCGTGAAGCCCTCGCTCACGCGGACGACGGAGAACGGACCGTCGTTCCCCTCGTGCGCGAAGCCGAGGATGCGATCGTAGAACTCGAGGCTCGCCCCGACGTCGTTCACGGCGAGGATGACGTGATCGATCTGCATGCTCGAGTCTGACTCAAACCTCCGGTTGCGTCGGCCAGGGGTCCCGCCCCCCCGCGCACCCCGGACGGCGATTCGATCCCGACTCATTCTGAGTCGGGCTCTCAGCTCCCGCTCGGGGCGAAGCGTCGGAGGAACGCCTCCACGCGCGTGCGGCTGTGTCCCTGACCGAGCTCGAGCAAGCCCGTGTCCTGCGTGAAGACCGGATGCCCTTCGGCGTCGAGCACGACGAGCACCGGCACGCCGTGCGACGTCGGATGTCCGAGCTCGTCGTCGAGCGCGTGGTTCGCGCGCGAGTCGACGTGCACGAAGCGGAAGTGATCCGCAACGATCGGCGAGAGCACCGGATCGTGCGTCAGCGAGTAGTCGAGGCGACGACACCAGATGCACCAGTTGCCTCCGAACATCACGACGACGGTGCGGTGGTCGCTTCGGCTCTGCGCGATCGCGCGCTGGAGCGGGCCGTGGCCGTCCTCGCCCATGTGGTACGGCGTCGGCGTCTCGCCGGCGGTCGCAGGAACGTCGGCACCGGGTTGGGCGAGAGCGGCCGTACCGATGCCGAGCACGGCCAGAAGTCCGAGCACGATCAGAGGTCTGTGCACGATCGCGATTGTGGCACGGGCATGCGGCTGGCGGGAGCCACCCGAGGTGCTACGTTTTCCGTAGCAAGGAGATCGCCCGTGGAACAGCCGCGAATCGCTCCGCTCGCTCCGCCCTACCCGCCCGAGGTCGATGGGCTCCTCGACTCGCTCCGCTTCGGTCGGCCGGAGCCGATCGCGCTGTTCCGGACGCTGGCGCACGCGCCACGCGTGCTCGCGAGAATCCAGGCGGGCGGCCTGCTCGATCGCGGGCCGGTGCCGCTGCGGCTGCGCGAGCTGGCGATCCTGCGCACGACCGCGCGCTGCGGCGCGAGCTACGAATGGGGCGTGCACGTGGCGACCTTCGCGGCGAAGGCTGGCTTCACGGTCGCCGAGATCGCCGCGACCGCCGGCGGCATGCACTACTGGCCGGAAGCGGAGGCGCTGGTCGTCGCGCTCGCCGATGCGCTCCACGATCGCTCGACGATCGACGATGCGCTCTTCGCGAGGCTGTCGAAGAGCTTCAGCACCGACGTGCTGCTCGAGCTCGTCTCGCTCGTCGGCTTCTACCACCTGATCTCGTTCCAGGTGAACGCGCTGCGCCTCGGCAGCGAGCCCGGCGCGCCGACGCTCCCCTAGCTAGAGATTCTTGCGCGCCCAGGCATCGAGCGACGTCAGCGCCGGCAAGAGCGCGCGGCCCGTCGCAGTGAGCTCGTACCCGCCGTCGGCCGCCACGTCGAGCACGCCGATCTCGCGCAGCTCCGCGATCCGCGTGTTGAGCACGCTCGGCGACACGTCCTCGCAGCGCTCACGCAGCACGCGGAAGGTCGCCGGTGCTTCGCGTAGCTCCCACAACACGCGCAGGGCCCAGCGTCGTCCGAGCAGATCGAGCAGACGCATCACCGGGCGCCCGGTGCGGGAGCCGCGAACCGGTTTGGTGCTCATCGCAGCGCGGCCAGCATCGCCGCGCTCATCTCTTCGGCGCTCTGGAAGCGCTGCGCAGGATCTTTCGCGAGCGCCTTGGCGACCAGCGCGTCGATCCCCGGCAGCACGTCGCTGCGCAGCGTCGACAGCCGCGGCGGCGTGTCGCTGATCACCGCGAAGATGACGCGCGCGCCCGGACCGACGAAAGGCAGTCGCCCGGTGAGCATCTGGAAGAGCAGCACACCGATCGTGTAGAGATCCGCGCGCGCATCGACCGGCGTCTTGGGCTTCATCTGCTCGGGCGCGAGATACGCGGGCGTGCCGACGAACTTGCCCGCGGCCGTGAGCTGCTCCGTGTCGGCGAGATCTTTTCCGATCCCGAAGTCGAGCACCTTGGGCACCGGCGCGTGGCGCGACCCCGTGAGCATCACGTTCGCCGGCTTGAGATCTCGATGCACGAACGAGCGTCCGTGCACCTCGGTCAGCGCGTCGAGCACGGGACGCAGGATCGCGACCGCCGCACCTTCTTCCATCGGCCCGATCTGCTCCAGCCGCTGCTGCAGCGTCTCGCCGTTCAGTCGCTCCATCGCGATCGCGGCCGGCCCGGACTCGAGCCAGCCGAGCTCGTACACGCGCACGACGTTCGGATGATCGATCGCCGCGAGCAGGCGGGCTTCGCGCGTGAAGCGCGCACGCAGCGTGGGGTCGTCGGTGCTTCCGCTCGCAACCTTCAACGCGACCGCGCGGCCCATCGGCTCCTGCGATGCGGCGTAGACCGTCGAGTACGCGCCGCGCCCGATCGGCTCGCCGACGCGATATTTGTTCGCGACGAGCGTCCCTGCGGGGATGCGCTTTCCGCGCATCGGATCGTCGAGCAACGGCGCGCCGGCCTCGTCTCGCATCGTCCACAGCGGGGCGCTTTGTCCCGAGAGCGAGCCGGAACTGCGAGGATCAGCCACGCGAGCATCCTAACGCGGAGCCCAAGGCGCGCGAGCCCGAAATGGTTCATCCTGTGGGAGTCGTGCACGGAGCTTCGAACGAGCGCGTCGTGAGGCCGAGCGTGGTGGCGCTGGAAGCGACCCTGGGCCTCGTCCCGATCGCCGTGCTCGCGCGTGTGCTCGTGGGTGTGCCGTTCGCCTACGGATGGCTCGTCGGCGTCGTGCTTCCGCTCGTGCGCGCGATGCACAGCGACGTGCCCGAAGCGATTTTGTTCGCCGCCACGTTCGTCGCCGGCGCCGCACCTCTCTTGCTCTATCTCCGTCGGCACGCGCTCGACGCGACGCTGCGTTGGGACGAGGAGACGGTCACGCTGCTGCGGAACGGGCGCACCGAGATGGCGATCGCGTGGCGCGAGGCGCGCGTTCGTGTCGCGTTCGACGTCGGCTTTCCGGGGCGCACGCGGGTGGTCCAGATCGCCGACGACGCGGGCAGGTGCATCACGGTCGTGTCGGGGATCGGCTTGGGCGGCGCGGTGCCGTCGGGTCGTCGGCACATGCGCGCAGCCGCTCTCGATGCGGTGCTCGATGCAGCGGAGGATCGGAGCGAGCTCGTCTCGGAGCCGCCGCGGCTCGAGCGCGGGTCTGCCCTGCCGCTCGTGTGGCTCGTGCTCGGCGCCACGCACGTGCTCTCGACCGATGGGCCACCGCGCGCGATCACTGCGCTCTACGCGACGAGCGCGACCGTCCTCTGTGCCGTTCTCTTGCTCGACCCGCTGCGTCGACTGCATGCGGCCCTCGTGCGTCCCGCGGGACGCGAGACGCTCGTCATCGACACCGCCGAGCGTGGCCGCCTACGCGCGCGTCGGCTCGATGGCTCGCGCGTGCTGCTCGACGTCGATGCGGCCTCGCATCCCGATGCGATGCTCCACGCGCGCCGCGGTTTCGTGAGCGCGGTGCTGGCGATCCCGACCGATGCGGCCGGCGCGACCTATCGCTCGCTCGAAGAGCCGATCCCCGCGACGTTCGTCGAGACGCGCGACGATCGCATCCTGCGCTTCGAGCACCTACGCGCGGCGTTGGTCGACGTGATCGGCTACGGCGCGTTCTTCGCGACGGCGATCGCAGCGGCCACGATCACGTGAAGGTCGCCCAGCCCGTCAGGGGCTCGGCGGCATGTGCTTCGCGGCAAGCTCGGTGATCACGGCGAGCACCTTCTCGTAGCTCTTGCGGTTCGTCGCGAGCAGGCCACGACGGTTCTGCACGTCGGCCCCCGTGTACTCGATCGAGCGGCCCGTCAGATCGACGAAGGTCCCGCCCGAAGCGCGCAAGATCGCATCGGGCGCACAGGCATCCCACGCGTGCGTCTTGTCCGAGAAGTGCACGTAGAGATCGGCCTGTCGCTCGGCGATCAGACCGACCTTGAGACCGACGGAGCCGCACGGGATCTCGGTCTCGATCCCGAGCGCGCTCTTGAGCTCGTCGGTGCCCGCCGGGCGATGCGAGCGCGAGACGACGAGACGCAGCTTGGCGGTGTCGACGGTGTCGCTCACCTTCAGCTGCCACGTCTTGTCGCCGACCTCGTAGAACGCGCCGTCGCCGACGACACCGCGATAGAGCTTGCCGGTCGTCGGCTGGTACACGACGCCGAGGCGCGCTTCGCCATCGACGGCCAGACCGATCATCACGGAGAACTCGCCGTTCTTCGCGATGAACTCCTTGGTGCCGTCGAGCGGATCGATGTACCAGCAGCGCCCGCCGGCCGCCTTGCCGTCGTTGGCGCTCTCTTCGGCGATGATCGTGTCTGCCGGGAACATCTCGTGGATGCGGCCGACCAGGAACGCGTTGACGCGCGTGTCGGCCTCCGTGACCGGATCGGTCTCGGCACCACCAACGGCCTTGTCGCGCACGGCGAAGTCGGTCGCGTAGATCTCCCGCAGGATCTCTCCGGCCTCGCGCGCCAGCTTGACGGCCTCGACGAGCTCACGATCCAACATCTGGCCGGACGGTAGCGCGTGATGCCCCTGCCGCGCCAGTGCGAACCCGCGTGATCTCGTGGCCGGGACCGAGCCCGCCGCGCCGGCGCGCCGATTCGGTCGCTTCGGCGCGGCGTCCGGGCTCCCAGGCCATTGCCGTGGATCGCGTACGACCCTAGGGTCGTCGGCCCATGATCACCGTCCGCGGCTATGCCGCTCACGATCCGAAGTCGCCGCTCGTTCCGTACTCGTTCACGCGGCGCGAGCCCGGACCGCGCGACGTGCAGATCGAGATCCTCTACGCCGGGATCTGCCACTCCGACCTGCACCAAGCGCACGACGACTGGGGCGGCGCGCTCTATCCGATGGTCCCTGGGCACGAGATCGTCGGGCGTGTCGTGAAGATCGGCGCCGAGGTGAAGAAGCTGCGCGTGGGCGAGCTCGCCGGCGTCGGCTGCATGGTCGACTCGTGCCGCGCCTGCGCGTCGTGCGAGGAGAGCCTCGAGCAGTACTGCGAGAAGGGCATGACGCCGACCTACAACGGTCGGACGCGCGACGGAAAGGAGCTCACGTTCGGCGGCTACTCCGAGCAGATCGTCGTGGAGGATCGCTTCGTCGTGAAGATCCCGGAGGGGATGGCGCTCGAAGGCGTCGCGCCGCTGCTCTGCGCCGGCATCACGAGCTACTCGCCGCTGCGCCACTGGAAGGTGGGCCCCGGTCAGAAGGTCGGCGTGATCGGTCTCGGCGGGCTCGGTCACATGGGTGTGAAGCTCGCCAAGGCGATGGGCGCGCACGTCGTGATGATCACGACCTCGCCCGACAAGGGCCGCGACGCGAAGCGCCTCGGCGCGGACGAGGTGCTGCTCTCGAAGGACGACGCGGCGATGAAGGCGCAGCGACGCAGCTTCGATTTCTTGTTGAACACGGTGCCGGTCGCGCACGACATGAACCCGTATCTGGCGCTGCTGAAGCGTGACTGCACGATGTGTCTCGTCGGCGTGTTGACCGAGATCACACCGCCCTTGCGTGGCGGCGCGCTGATCGGTGGGCGCCGCAGCGTGTCGGGCTCGTCGATCGGCGGCATGGCCGAGACGCAGGAGATGATCGACTTCTGCGCGGCGAAGAACATCGTCAGCGACGTCGAGGTGATCCCGATCCAGCAGGTGAACGAGGCCTACGTGCGTCTCGTGAAGAACGACGTGAAGTATCGGTTCGTCATCGACATCGCTTCGCTGCGGGCCTGAGGTCGGGTTACCGTCGGGCGCGTGACGGTGGTGCAATCGATCGCCGGCAGCTCGATGAGCTCGTTCCGCATCGCGGTCGGCGAGCTCTGGGGCGAGGAGGTCGTGCGGCGCGGGCTCGCCACGCTGGACCCCGAGTCGCGCCTCTCGGTCGAACAAGCGGCCGCGCTGCTCTGGGTTCCGATCGAGGTGCAGGCGCGCGCGATCGATGCGTGGACCGCAGCCGCCGGCGTCGAGTTCGAGGAGCTCGTCGATCGCGCGGTCCGGCGCTCCACGCAGCGGAACATGTCGACGGTCCTGCGCGCGTTCGTGCGCTTCACGAGCGACGCCGCGATCATGGCGCGCGCGCCGCTCCTCTACTCGAAGATCCGGAATGCCGGGAAGCTGACGACCGACTACCGCGGGCCCGGCGTCGCACGTGCGTACCTGACGGAGTGGCAGGGCGGCACGGACAAGCAGATGTTCAGCCTCTCGATCTCGATCGAGGCGCTGCTCGAGGTCGCGGGCCGAGACCACGCGCGCTGCAAGTTCAAACGTACCTCGGACGGCGCGATGTTCGACGTCACTTGGGGCGATCCGCGCGTGCTGCCGCGGAGGTATCGCTGAAGCGCTCGAGCCAGCCGAGATAGAGATCGGCGCTCGCCTCGGCCCACGCGTCGATCTCGGTCAGACCGCGACCCTGTCCCGTGATCTCTTCGGCGACGGCGCCGAGCGAGGTCATCACGAAGTCGGCAGCGAACGCGCGACGGGCGGGTGAAGCGTGCGGGAGCAAGGCCGCGAAGAATGCGTCGGTGGCGCGCCTCACGCGCGCCTGGAAGTCGATCGCCTCGGGCGTCGCGCGAAACGCGACCGCGTCCTGGTCGAGCGCTGCACGCAGCAGTCGCTCCTGCCGCTCCGATCGAAAGAAGGCGCGGATCATCCGGCGGAGGCGCTCCGGCGGCGGGTACTGCGTGTCGCCGAGGATGTCCTCGCAGACGCTCCACGTCTCGTCCCACTCGTCGGTCTGGAGCCGGAAGAGAAGCGCCTGCTTGTTGGGGAAGTACTGGTAGAGCGAGCCGACGCTGACGCCGGCCTCGCGGGCGACGCGGATCGTCGTGAACGCGTGCACGCCGTCTCGCGAGAGAACGCGAATCGCCGCCTCGAGGATCGCGCCGACGAGATCGCTGGAGCGCTTCTGGCGCGGGCGTTTCCGCGGTGCGATCGCGGGGCGCGAACGCGAATGCTCGTGCTTGGTCCGGGCGGCCATCTTGGTCCTCATGAGCACACTGACACGTCCCGAGGTCTCTTCTCTCCTGCAACGTCTGTTCACCGAGGCGAGCGCCGCCGACGGTGCGATCCGCGACGAGCTCGCCCGGCTCTCCGCCGAAGAGCGGGCTGCATTCATGGCGCGCGCGCGCACGGACTATCGCGGCTTCTACGGCGAAGCGAAGACGCTCTTCTTGCCGGTCTCGCCGGAGACGGGCCGCCTGCTCTACGTGCTCGCGCGAGCCACTCGAGCGAAGGCGATCGTGGAGTACGGCACGTCGTTCGGGCTCTCGACGATCCATCTCGCGGCCGCGCTCCGAGACAACGGTGGCGGACGATTGATCGGCAGCGAATTCGAGCCGGAGAAGGTCGTCCGTGCGAGGGCCCATCTCGCGGAGGCCGGCCTCGAAGCGCTCGTCGAGATCCGCGAAGGCGATGCGCTCGAGACGCTCGCGCGCGATCTGCCGGCGCAGATCGATCTCGTCCTGCTCGACGGCGCGAAGGTGCTCTATCCGAAGATCCTCGCACTGCTGGAGCCGCGGCTGCGCGCGGGAGCGATCGTGGTGGCCGACAATGCGGACGAGAGCCGCGAGTACCTCGAGCACGTTCGCGATGCGGGGCACGGCTACGTCTCGCTTCCGTTCGGCGAGGACGTCGAGGTCTCGTTGCGCGCGTGATCGCGGGTCGCCGCGGGGTGATTGATTCTTCGCGCGAGCGGGAGCTAGATCGTTCGACGGGGTGTCTTGGACGCGTCGGACGAACGAGAGGTGCGCGAGCGGCTCGCCGTGGGCGAGGTGGAGGTGCTCCGCCTCGTCGCCGCCGCCGAGCCGCTGCCGCGCGTGCTCGATGCGCTGGTGTGGCTGATCGAGACGAGCTCGGAGGGCACGATCGGATCGGTCCTGCTCGTCGACGCGAACGGTCGCTTGCGACACGGCGCAGCGCCGGGCCTTCCAGAAGCATTCATCAAGGCGATCGACGGACAGACGATCGGGCCCGTGGCCGGCTCGTGCGGGACCTCGGCGTATCGTCGCGAGCGCGTCATCGTCGAAGACATCGCGACCGATCCGCTCTGGGAGCCGTACCGCGACTTCACGCTGCAGTTCGGACTGCGCTCGTGCTGGTCGGTACCGATCTTCGGCGAGGGCGAGGCGGTGATCGGTACGTTCGCGCTCTACGACAAGGTGGTGCGCTCACCGACGCCGGCGCTGCTCGCTCTGGCCAGCCACGCGGCGGTGATCGCGAGCCTCGCGATCCAACGGCACGAGAAGGACCAGGCGCTCGCACGCAGCGAGGCGCGCTCGAGACTGATCATCGACAACGCGCTGGACGCGCACGTGATGATCGACGTGCACGGTGTGGTGCGATCGTGGTGCGCACGAACGGAAGCGATGTTCGGATTCACCGCGGAGCGCGCGCTCGGGCGCAAGCTCACGGAGCTGATCGTGCCGCCAGCGAATCGTGCGGCGCACGCGGCGGGGCTCGCGCGCTTCCAAGCGACGGGGCAGACCAAGCTCGTCGGGCGACGGGTGGAGCTGCAAGCGCTGCATCAGCGTGGGCATCTGCTGCCCGTCGAGCTGGCGATCACGAAGATCGACGACGGCGACGAGACGTTCTTCAGCGCGTTCATCAGCGACCTCAGCGCGCGGCGTGCAGCGGAGGCGGCGCTCCGAGAGAACGATGCGCTGCTGAACGCGGTCTACGACAACGTCGGTGACGGGCTCTTCCACCTCGCGGTCGAGGACGGGCCGCCACGCGTGTACCGGTACACCGCCGCGAATCCGGCGTTCTACAAGACGACTGGGCTCACCGCGGACCAGGTGATCGGCAGGACGGTGGACGAGGTTCTTCCGGAGCCGTCACGAGGTGCGGTGCTCGCCGAGTACGAGCAGACGATCATCGCTGGGCATCCGCGCCGATGGATGGAGACGACGGTCTATCCGAACGGCGAGAAGACGGGCGAGGTGACGGTCTCGCCGATCCTCGACGACGTCGGAAGAGGAGTCGCGCTGGTGGGCTCGCTGCACGACATGACGGAGCACCTGCGTCTCGAGAGCGAGATCCGCAGCATGCAGCGCGCCGAGATCGTCGGGCGGTTGAGCGCAGGCGTCGCGCACGACTTCAACAACATCTTGAGCGTGGTGCTGCTCGGGGCCGACATGCTCGAGGGGCGCGAGGCCGGCGTGGCAAGTGGGATCAGCGACCCGCTACGAGAGATCGTGGACGCGGGACGCGCGGGGACGAGGCTCACGCGGCAATTCCTCGCCCTGAGCCGCAGGCAGCGGGTCGAGGCGTCGCTCGTGGACGTCGGTCAGATCGTCCGCGATCTCACGCCGATGTTGAAGCGCCTGCTGCGAGCGGACGTCTCGCTGGTCACGCAGCTCTCGGAGGACGTCACGCTCGTCACGGTCGATTCGGTGCAGCTCGAGCAGACGCTCATCAACTTGGTCGTCAATGCGCGTGACGCGATCGTCGGGGCGGGAACGATCACGGTGCGGACGGCGCGCGTGGAGCTCGACGAGGCGGCGAGCCGCGCGGTGCCGGGGCTGGAAGCGGGGGCGCACGTCACGCTCTCGGTGAGCGACGACGGCGTGGGGATGAGCCCGGAGGTGAAGAAGCGAGTGTTCGAACCGTTCTTCACGACGAAGGCGCGGGGCAAGGGGACCGGGCTCGGGCTGGCGACGGTCGACGGGTTCGTGAAGCAAGCGGCCGGTGCGATCGCGGTGGATACGAAAGAGGGCGTCGGGACGACGTTCACGATTTACCTCCGGCCGGCGCAGGGGAGACGCGAGGCGACGCGGCCCGTTCGCAGGCGGCGCGCGGTCACCGAGACGGCGAGCATGGGTCGCGTGCTGGTGGTGGAGGACGATGCCGCGCTGCGGCGGATGCTCGCGCGTGTCCTCGAGCAGCTGCACTTCGAGGTGCAGACGGCGGGGAGCGCGGATGAGGCGCGAGCTGTCGTGCGGAGGGGCGCGGGGGCGCCGGACGTGCTGGTCACGGACACGGTGATGCCGGGCGCGAGCGGGATGGAGCTCGCGAGAGAGCTGTTGCGAAGTGCGCCCGCGCTTCGCGTGTTGTTCGTCTCGGGGTACCCGGAAGAGCGGGACATGCACGAGCGAGAGCAGGCAGCGGACGGGCGGCGGGCGGCGTATCTCGACAAGCCGTTCTCGATCGCGGAGCTCGCGGACGCGATTCACGAGCTGACGTCGCGCTGACGGCCGATCGGGCGGTTCTCGGGGCGCGGCGCACCCGAAAAAGGCACCCGAAAAAGGTGTCTGGCACCTAACGCGGGGCACGGCGCACCCGAAAAAGGTGTCTGGCACCTAACGTGGACGCGATCGTGTCTGGCACCTAGCTGCGCGCGCCTGCTGGAAGTGCCGAAACTACAAAGGCGGCGCACCCGAAAAAAAGGTGTCTGGCACCTAACGTGGACGCGATCGTGTCTGGCACCTAGCTGCGC
>CAYSCF010000012.1:0-19309 GCA_964429305.1 uncultured Sandaracinaceae bacterium
TGCTTGAGCGTGCCGTGCGCCCAAGCATCGTGCTCGAGCTTGCCGGGCGACGGGAACAAGAGCGGGATGCCGCCGCGCACGTTCTTGCTCGGATCGCGCAGCGTGCCCTGATCGAGATACAGAACGGCGCGGCCCGAGACCTCGAGGCCCGTGACCATTCCTCCGCGTTCGGGTACGACGCTGGCACGCGTGCCGGATGCCGCGTGCGTGATCACGATTTCTTCCATGGCCGGAGAATATGCCCACTCGTGAGGTCGTGGACGCCGAAGCGCGCGCGTGGCTCCACGCCACGCCTGCGCCGCCGCACGCGAGCGTGATCACTTCCATGCCGGATCTGTCCGAGATGCGCGAGGAAGCGTCGGGCTTCGCCGAGGTGCCGCAGGGCCTGCCGCGCTGGCGCACCTGGTTCGTCGATACGGCGAGGCAGATCGTGCGCTGGGTGCCGCCCGACGGCGTCGCGATGTTCTTCCAGAGCGACATCCGCGTGGAGGGCGCGCTCGTCGACAAGGGCTACCTCGTGATGCGGGCTGCGGAAGAAGAAGGCGCGCGCGTGCTCTGGCACAAGATCGTGTGCCGGCGGCCGCCGGGATCGATCTCGATGGGACGCGCGGGCTACTCGCACCTGATCGGCGTCACGCGAGGCCCGATCCCACCGATGCGCAAGCCAGGCCCCGAGGTGCTCGCGGACGCGGGCTTCATGCCTTGGAGTCGCGCGATGGGAGTCGATGCGTGCCGCCTGGCGTGCCGTTACCTGATCGAGAACACCCAGACGCGCGTCGTCGTCGATCCGTTCTGCGGCAAGGGCACCGTGCTCGCGGTGGCGAACGCGATGGGCCTCGACGCGATCGGCGTCGAGCTCAGCAGCAAACGCCGCAAGGCCGCGCGCGCGCTCTCGATCGACTGAAACGACGAACGGCGCCGGAGGATCTCTCCTCGGCGCCGCTCATCGAACCGATCCTAGTCGCGGCTCAGAATCCGCAGGTGTGGTTGTCGAGGCAGTAGCTCGCGCCCGCGCACTCTTGCGTGTTCATGCAGCTCGCGCCGACCGCTTGCGCCTGACACACGCCGTCGGTGCAGTGCTCGTAGCCGCAGCACTCCGCGTCCGTCGTGCACTGGTTGTTCGGCGCCAGACAGCACTCCCACTGACCGCCGGTGTCCTGGCCGCAGAGGCCGAGACCACAGCAGTGCGTGGACGTCGACGCCGCATCGCAGGTGTCGCCGTTCATCTCGCACATCGTGATGTCTTCGCAGAAGCCCTGGATGCACTGGATGTTCGAGTTGCTGTTCGCGTCGCAGCAGCCGAAGCGGTCCTCGCAGGTGAAGCCCACGGGATGACACACGTCGCACGCGCCCGCGCTGGTGGTGGTGCCGCTGTCGCAGCTCGACGCGTCCGTCGCCGCCATGCACTGCATGTTGGCCGGACAGAACGCGCAGTCCGGCGTCGCGACGCAGTCGCCGCAAGAGAGAGCCGCGCATCCGGTGCCCGGGGGCGGCGGAGGCGGCGCGCACGAATCGTTCGCATGCGTGTCGGCCATGCACGAGCTCTGATCGGTGCAGGCCCACGCGCCGTTGCTGCACGCGTACCATCCGCAGCTCGACATGCCGCAGCCCGCATACGAGACCTGCACGCAGGTGCCCGAGGGCACGTCCGTGCCGAGCGTCGCCGAGTGACACTGCGCCGGGCCCGCCACGCGGAGCGAGAGCTGCACCGTGTCGCCGAAGTCCATCATGCCGTGCGCCATCTGGTAGGTGACGACGTAGTCGCCCGGCTCGGTCGGCGCCTGGAACGTCACCTCGAAGCGCATCTGCGCGTGAGGCGCGACGCTCGAGGGGACGACCACGCGCGGGAGGCCCATCAAGCTCGGTCCTCCCTTGTGCACGAGCGCGTAGTCGGCCGTCGTCCACGTCGTGGTGCCCGTGTTCTCGAGGCGCCAGGCCTGCGTGACCATCTGGCCCGCGGTCACCGTGGTCTGGTGGGCGTACGTCGAGGACACGTAGCGCGCGTCGTCGCGCGGCGTCGTCGGGTGACACGAGTCGCCCCAGAGATCGTGCGCCTGCGTGGAGCAGCTGCCGCCGAACGGATCGGTCGGGCCGCGCGCGTAGTAGTTGCCGATGCCCGTCACGCCGTCGCGCACCTCGAAGTGCACGTGTGGTCCGGTGGAGTGGCCGGTGTTGCCGGACATGCCGAGCTCTTGGCCGCACTCGACGTGATCGTTGACGTGCACGCGGACCGTGCCCTGCGTCATGTGACCGTAGAGCGTGGCGCGCCCGTCGGCGTGCTGGATGATGACGTGGTTGCCGAAGCTACCGCCGCAGGTCGTCTGACCCTCGGTGCAGCCGTCGACCGCGCGGATGATCGTGCCGGCTGCGGCCGCATGGACCGGCGTGCCGCGCGCGACGGCCATGTCGGTGCCCTTGTGGTTGGCGCGGGTGATCGTGTTGCAGTCGAAGCGCACCAGCCCGCCGCCGTGCGTGTGCGTCACGTACGAGCTGATCGGATGCGGATCCGTCGGGTACGAGATCGCACCGGTCGAGGGCGGAGGCGGCGGCGGCATCGCGGTGCCGTTCGCGAACGCCTGGAGCGCGGCGAGATCGCCGTTGAACACGTCGCTGTCGACGCCGCTCGCGATGCCGGGCGTGTGGCCGCGATCGGAGTACTGCCAGAAGGTCCAGTGCGTCCAGGCGTCGTCGATGTTCGCGCAGTAGCTCGCGTCGGGCGAGAAGCTGCGCGGGTACGCCGAGATCCAGAGGGGCGCGCTGCCGAGGTGCAGGCGGCTGTTCAGATACGGCCCGCCGTTCCAGTACCAGGTGCCCGTGTAGACCATCGGCGGGCGACCGAATGCCGTGTTGAGACGGTCGTAGAGATCCTGGATGCGCTCCGCTGCGGTCGCAGCATCCACGCAGTCCGAGTACGAGTCCGTCTGACAGCCGCCGCGCGTCCCATGGCTGTCGGCGCCCGAGTGGTACGGGCACATGCACTCGGCGTCGATCGTCGGCGGCAGATCGCCCGGCCCGAGCGTGCCGACCGCGCTGATGATCTCCTGCGCCTGCGTCGCCGCGCTCACCTGCGGACGCCAGTAGAGGTAGCTGCCGCGGATCAGACCCGCGGCCTGGATGCCGCGGTAGTTCGTCGCGAACTGACGATCGATGTGCTGGCCGTCGGCGACGCGCGCGATCGCGAACGCGAGACCACCACCCGCCGCGGTCGACCAGTTGATCGTGCCCTGCGCTTCGGAGACGTCGACGCCGCGGACGGTCGCGCCCATCGTGCAGTCGTGGTGCAGCTCGCCCACGGACGCGACAGCGTCTTCGGGTTGCGCGGAGCAAGCGGGGATCGCGGCGAGCGCGAGCGCGGAGAGGACGAAGAGCTTCCGCATCATGGCGTCGCTCCCGGCGCGAGGTACTGGACGGCGACGCAGTTGGTCGTGCCGGTCCGCGCGAGCACCGAGCCCGACGGGCCACGCTGCGGATACGAGCCTGGGCCGAGGTCCATCGTGGTCCCAGTGGCCGGGTCGAGCGCGAACACCTCGCTCACGATCGAGCCATCCGGCTGCGTCACGTTCGCGGCGTAGACGAGGCGGGGAGCGCTCGTGTCGCCGACGAAGACGTGCTGTCGACCGAACGTCGGATCGTTCGTCTGCGGGATGTCCGGCGTGAGGTTGGTGATCTGCGCGAACGACATCGTCGTGTCGGCCGGCGGGCAACCGTTGTTCGGATCGGTCGGATCGCCCGCGCGGCCGTCGGCGCAGGAGTCCGGAATCGGATCGTCGCTCGCAGCGATGGTCGGCGCCACGACGCGCCACACGGCGGCCGTGTCACTCGAGCTCGACACGTAGAGAACGGTGTCGGTGCCCGGGACGAGGACCGGCGAAGAAGCCTGCGAGTCGCCGACCACCTCGATCGTCGTCTGCGTCGGGATGTCGTAGAGCACGACGCGTCGATCGTCGCCGGCCTCCAGCGTCGTGGCGCCCACGGCAGGTGCGATGAACGCGACGCGATTGCGCGTCGGGTCGAGCCAGGGATCGAGCGCGACGTCGGCGATCGTGACCGACGGCATCCCGGCGTTCCGAATCGTCAGCGACCCGTCGAAGCTCCAGACCAGGATGCGTCCGTCGCTCAGCACCTGCGCGCCTTGCGTGTTCGACAGCGTCGTCGCGTGCAGCGCGCCGCCCGCATCGATCGTCGAGACGGTGCACGAGCTGCCGTCGGTGGGCTCGTCGCCGCTGCCGACCATCAAGCCCGGGCACGCGACCATCGCGTTTCCCGTCCAGTCGTACAGACCGTCCGTGGTTGCGATGGCGCAGTACGCGTCGGAGCTGAAGGCGGGGTCGGCGCCCGTTCCGCCGGGCGGGCTCGAGCGCGGTGTGCACGACACGGCGCTCAGCGCGAGGAGACACGCGAGCGTAAAGGAGATCCTCATAAGCTTAGGCTTTCGCAACCGGCATGCCGGGGGCAAGCACGGAATCTGGAACGAACAAACCGCGGAGATCGCGAATTCGCTGGGGACCGCGTGCCCCAGATCCGGCCGCGGTGGGGTCCGACGAAGAGCGCGAACCTGTCGCACCGCGAAAGATTTCGTCTTGACGAGGCACTAGAGCCATGGGAATGAACGTTCATCCCGTGACGACGACGACTCCCAGCCCGAGCGAGCCGAGCGACAAGCGCGAGCGCATCTTGGATGCGGCGCTCTCGCTCTTTGCCGAGCGCGGCTTCCACGGAACGCCGGTGCCGCTCGTCGCGGAGCGCGCGCAGGTCGGCGCGGGCACGATCTACCGCTACTTCGCAAGCAAGGAAGCGCTCGTGAACGCGCTCTACCAGCGCTGGAAGCTCGCGTTCAGCGACGCGGTCTCGGCGGACTTCCCGATCGAGAAGACGACGCGCGCGCAGTGGTCCCACGTGTTCCGCCGCGCGATCGAGTTCGCGCAGAAGAACCCGCAGGCATTCGATTTTCTCGAGCTGCACCATCACGCGCCGTATCTCGATCAGGAGAGCCGCGCGCTCGAGAACCGCGTCATGACGCTGGCCCAGTCGATCCTGGAGGCCAGCCGCATCATGAAGGCGACACGCGACGAGAGCTCGGCGCTGCTGATCTCGCTCGTGTGGGGCGGTCTCATCCAGCTGATTCGATGCGCCCGGCAGGGGATGCTCGAGCTCGACGCGGCGACGCTCGATCGCTTCGAGAACCTGACCTGGGAAGCGCTCCGCGCCTGATTCAGACCGGTGTCTGGCACCAGACATCGGTCTTGCTGTTCCCTGAATCGGAATGAATGTTCACTCCGAATCGATCGTGACCCACCGCAGACAATAAGGAGAGTCCCTCATGGCCCGTTCACTCGTCATCCTCATCACCGGCGCGACGGCAGGCATCGGCAAGGCATCGGCGCAGCACCTCAAGGCGAAGGGCCACCGCGTGATCGGCACCGGCCGAAACGCCCGGGCGCTCGCCGCGCTGAAGGCCGAGGGCATCGAGTCGATCGCGATGGACGTGACGAGCCAGAAGTCGATCGATGCCGCGAAGGCCGAGGTCGATCGGATGACGAACGGGTACGGCGTCGACGTGCTCGTGAACAACGCAGGCTACGGTCTGGCCGGCCCGCTCGAGATGCTCAGCGATGCCGACGTGCGCGCGCAGTTCGAGACGAACGTGTTCGGTCTGCTCGCGGTCACGCGCGCGTTCCTTCCTGCGATGCGCGATCGTCGCAGCGGCCGCATCATCAACGTGTCGAGCGTCGGCGGCCGCATGACGTTCCCGCTCGCCGGCGCCTATCACGCGACCAAGTACGCGGTCGAAGCGATGAGCGATGCGCTCCGCATGGAGCTGCGCGGCTTCGGCGTGAAGGTCTCGGTGATCGAGCCGGGCTACATCCAGACCGAGTTCGCCGGCACGACGCTCGGCTACGTGCAGAAGTACGCGGACGATCCGAGCTCGCCGTACGCGCCGATCCTCCAGCGCGTCGCCGATGCGGGCAAGGGCAGCGAGCGCTTCGCAGTCGGTCCCTCGAGCGTGTGCCGCGCGATCGAGGCAGCCAGCGTCTCGCGCTTCCCGCGCGCTCGCTACGTCGCGCCCTTCTACAACGCGATGGGCCCCGTGCTGATGGCGCTCTTCCCGACCTTCGTCACCGACTGGTTCTTCGGTCTCGTCACCGGTCTCTCGAATCCGCCCGCGCTGCCTGCGACGGCAGCGAAGCCCGCCGCGCGCGTCGAGTCTCCGCTCGCCAGCGCGAGCGCGTGAGCTCGGCGATCACCGCTCGCTGATGTGAATCGAGCCCGAGCCGGTGGTGGCGCGCACGAGGAAGCCGCCACTGCCGATCGTGCCGGTGAAGTCGTCGTTCGAGCTCACGCCGCCGACGCTCACGTGCGAGCTGCCGCTGCCGGTGTGCGTCTCGATGCGCATCGAGCTGCCGGTCGGCACCACGAGGTGGATCGAGCCGCTCTCCGCGGACAACGTGAGATCGCGATCGAGCGCAGTGGTGAGCACGACGTCGACCGAGCCGCTCGTCGCGCTCAGCTCGCCACCGCCGCCGAACGAGCCTTCGATCGATCCGCTCGTCGTGTGCGAGGTCATCGCGCCGCTCGCCTCGAAGTGGACCGAGCCCGACGTGCAGCTCGCCGAGCCGCCGTGGCCGGCGACGTCGATCGACCCCGAGTCGGCCGTGAGCGCGAAGTCGCCGGCATCGTGCACGACGATGGATCCCGAGCCCGTGCTCAGCGTGAGCATGCCGGTGACGCCCGTGACCTCCGCGTCGTGCGAGCCGAGCGAGAGATCGAGCGCCGTCACGCTCGGCAGTGCGACGTCGAGGCCCTCGACCGTGACGGTCTCGATCATCGGACCGTCGTACGTCACGCCGAGACCGAGTGTGGTCGCATCCGACGGGTCGATGGGCCACGTCACGTGGATGCCGTTGCGCACTGCGGTCGCGTCGACGCCTGCACCGAGCAGCCCGGAAGCGGTGACGCGCGCCGTCGCCGTCGTCGTGCTCGGCGCGCCGACGACGCGAAGGCCGAAGCCATCGAGGAACGAAACGCTGGAGAGGTCGGCGTGGATTCGCGTCGGGACGATCGGCGCGACGCTCGTGATGTCGTCGACCGAGAACGAGCTGACGTTGAACGTGCAGCCGGCGAGCAACGAGACGAGCGCGATCGTGAGCGAGCGAGACATGGCAGAGCTCCTGAACGCGTGACCCGATTCGTCGGGACACGAGTGAAGTGGTCGTACGGGGGTGCGGGGTGCCCGGCGGGCCCTCGCCGCGCGAAGCGGTAGCGGAGCGCAAAGACGAAGCATGGTGGGATCGAATCAGCCGAGATGGAAGGCGAGCGCGAGGCCGCCCTGGAAGATCGCTGCGGCCTGCGGGAAGACCTCGGTGCCGAGGAGGAAGCCGCTCGTCGCAGGCACGTGCATCGCGCCTTCGATCGCGATGCTGAAGAAGTCCGCGACGTAGAAGCGCACGCCGCCGCCGCCGAAGGGCGCGATGCCGATCGTCGTCGACTGACCGCCGAACCGCGTCTGCAAGCCGACGCCGCCCTCGAGATAGAGCTCGATGCGCTCGGCCAATCGCGCACCGACCGAGACGGCGGGTGACGCGCCGATGGCGAAGCGCTCGCCCGCGAGCGTGTCGGCGCCGCCCGTCGTGATGCGTCGCATCGAGACGTCGACGAAGAGCCATCGATCCTCGCGCGGTGTCACGCGCAGGCCCACGTCGAGGCCGGCCGTCCACGTCGGCGCGATCGATCCGCGATCGTCGCGCGTTCCGACGAGGCCAGAGAGACCCAGCCGAAAGGGCGCGGGCGCGAACGTCTGCGGCGCAGGCGTCTCGTCGAGCTCCTCGATCTCCAGCGTGTCGTCGATCGGTGGCGCATCGGCGGCGCACGAATCGGGCGCCGCGACGGCGGGCAGCACGAGGATCACCTGCGCCTGGATCGGCGTGGGCGCGGGCGTCGCGTCTTGTCCCTCGGCCATCGAGGGTGCGAGCGAGGTCACGAGCAGCGCGAGGCCTGCGGCGAAGCGTGCGCGCGTCACAGGCCGTACCTCGCGTGCACGACGAGATCCTTCTCACCGCCGTCGAAGCGGAAGCTCGCATCGCGGAACGAGGGCGGGCCGAAGCCAGGCGCGGCGTCGTTGGAGAAGCCGAAGCCCTCCTGCGGCAGCCCGAGGAAGTCGCGATCGAGACCTCCGTCGTCGTCTTCGTCGTGCAGCACGGCGAGCGCGTAGGTGCCGGGGCGCACGTCGGTCAGCACGCACGTCGCGTGGCCGTAGTGCACGTCCGTGTGGCAGGTCGCGAGCTCGCGGCCCTGCTCGATCCACGCCGTTTCGGGATAGAGCGCGACGCGGACCGAGCCGCGATCGGAGCGGAGCGCCTCGACCTCGACGACGATGCCGTCGAAGTCGGCGCGAGCCGCTCGCGGCACGGCAGCGAGCGAGAGACAAAGAAGGACCCAACCGATCGAGCGGCGCATGAGAGCTCCTCGCCCCGCGCGCGTTGCACCGTTTCGGGTGTCGCGGGGCTTGCCAGAGGGCGTGTCCGCGGCCGCACGGGCCGTTCAAAGAAAAGCGATCAGTCGATGTGGAACGTCAGCGAGAGCCCGCCGGTCCAGAGCACCGCGCCCTGCGGCACGAGGGCCGTTCCGGTGTGGAACGTGTTGCTGGCCACGATGCGAAGAGCGGTGTCGATCGCGATCGAGAAGATGCGATCGGTGTAGAGCCGCGCGCCGACGAGCACGAGCGGTGCGACGCCCGCGCTCTCGCTGTTGTTGCCACCGATGAACTGCACGTGCGCGCCGATCGCGCCGTGGAGATCGGCCCAGTCGACGAAGCGCCACGCGAGCTCGCCGAACGCGGCGCCGCCGACGCTCCACTGGCCGGTCGTCGCATAGCCGCCACCGAGCTCGCGCACACCGATGGCGAGGAACGGTAGCGGCGTCGCCGAGATCTCGAGCCCGGCAAGCCACGCGAGGTCGTACCCAGCGCCGTGTGGCGTAGTGCCGAGCGCGGAAGTGAGGCCGAGGCGGAGGAATGGGTCGTGGGGAAGGGCGGGAGCCGGCGGTGCGGCGGCAACCATCTCGTCTTCGTCTTCGTCTTCGTCTTCGTTTTCGTCTTCGTCTTCGTCTTCGGTCGCCACGACGTCAGCCGTGCTCGTACTCTCGCTCGTACTCTCGCTCTCGCTCGTACTCTCGCTCTCGCTCTCGCTCGTGCTCTCGCTCTCGCTCGTACTCTCGCTCGTGCTCTCGCTCGCCATCGCCGTTTCAGTCGCCGTCTCCTCGACCACCGGCCTCCGCAACATCGCCAGCAGCTCGCCCGCTTCGTCCCTCACGAGATTCGCCGCGAGGATCACGATCGTCGCGACCCGCTCGTCCCGATCGGGATGCAGCCGCGTCGTCCGCTCGAGCGTCGTCCCGTCGGCGCGCATCAGCGTCAGCCGCACGCGCGTGCGCGGCAGCCCCTCGAGCGTCAGTCGCGCACGCTCCGGGTCGCGCGGCGCTTCGCTCGCCACCGCCACCATCGTGACGCCGAGCTCCTGCGTGATCGCGGCCGAGAGCGCAGCCGCGTCGACCTGCTCGCCCGCGCGCACATCCAGCGCGAGCTCGAGGCTCTGCGGCGCGTCCTGCGCCGAGGCGATCGACACTGCGAGCCAGAGCCCCAGCGTGAGGAGCCCGAGCCGCATCACTCTGCGTCGAGCGCGTTCGCGAGCGCCGTGGCTTCTTGCTGGCGATAGCCGCCGTGCGTTCCTTCCACGAACGGCGCGAGCGCCGCGCGCGCTTCGCTCGTCCTTCCGAGACGCACCAAGCACAGCGCACGGTTGTAGCGCGCCTCGAGCGCGAATCGTCCGCTCGGGTATGCCGCGAGGTACGCGTCCCACGCGGTGATCGCGCGCGCCGGGTCGTGGTCGTCGAAGTGCAGCACGTGCGCTGCGCGATACGCGGCGCGCTCACGCGGATCGACCGGCGTGCGCTCGGTCGTCTCGGCCGTCGCTTCCGCGATCGTCGTCTCCGGAGCCGCGGCCTGCACCACCTCGGGTGGCGCGCTCGGTGCGACCACCGGCGGCGTCTCCACCTCCGGCTCACGCACGTGCGGTGGCGCGATCACGGGCGCAGGCGCCGCGTGCTCGGGCGCTCTCGGACGCACCCACGCATCGAGACGGCCGGTCCAGTACGCCCACGCCGTCGATCCGCCGAGCACGATCACGAGCGCGGCCGCCGCAGCGAGCCAGGTCATCGGCGCCGCGCGTCGCGCGCTCGCACGGTGCGACGCGAGGATCCGAGCGCGCGTGCGCGCCGCCTCGAGCTCGCTCGCTGGCGCATCCGTCTGCTCGCGCAGCGCGACGACCGCCTCTTCGAGCGCTTCCGGCATCTTCTCTTCGGGGTCCCTCATGCCACGGCCCCTTCGCGCCGCGTCGCGCGCTCGAACATCTCGCGCAGCTTGCGTCGCGCGTGGAACAACCTCGTCCGCATCGTGGCCTCGGGGATGCCCGCGATCTCGGCCGCCTCGACCGACGTTCGCTCCTCGATGATGCACAAGACGACCGCGACGCGCTGATCCATCGGCAGATCGTCGAGCAATTTGCTCAAGAGCTCCGCGAGCTGACGACGCTCGTCGAGCTCTTCCGGCGTCTCGCTCGCATCCTTCGGCTCGAGATGCAGCCGCTCCATCGCACCGAGCCGTCGTGCGGTCGCGCGTCGCGCGTTGCGTGCGTGGTTGACCGCGACCGAGAGGATGAACGTGCGCAGCGCGCTCCGACCCTCGAAGCCGCGCATCGCGCCCGGCAGCGCGACGAAGACGTCGTGCACCAGATCTTCGGCCGCTGCGGCGCTCCCGGTGAGCCGACGCGCGAACGCGCGCACCGCGTGGTGATGAAGATCGTACGCCTCGCCGAGCGCGCGCGAGTCGCCCCGCGCGAGCCGCTGCGCCAGCTCGGCCTCGGACGTTCCCGTCGTCCGCGCTTCCACGGCTTCCCTCTTGGCGCCGGCATCGATGGACTGCAACACGCCGCCGTTCGGCGCCGGCATCGTCCAAGTTCCCGAAATGGTACCGAAGTCGTTCACGGCAGGTGAGGTCCAGCCCTCCGTGTTCGCTCGAGCCCCGATCGTTCAAACGAACTTTTCTCGATCAGGCGACGTACTTGTAGCCCGCGCCTCGGACCGACACGAAATGCGCCGGATTCTGCACGTCGGCCTCGAAGTGGCGGCGCAGACGCGAGACGAAATTGTCGACGGTCCGCGCGGTCGAGTAGTTGCGTAGCTTCCAGACCTCTTCGAGCAGCGTGTTGCGCGAGATGACGATCCCGGGGTGCTCCACGAAGTAACGGAGCAGGTCGAGCTCGAGCCGCGTGAGCTTGAGCGGCTTGCCGCGCGCGACGACCTCGTGGCTGTCGAAGTCGACCGAGCTCTCGCCGATGCGTACGACCTTGTGCGCAGTGTCGTTCTTCGGCGCGCCGGGCGGGCCCTTGCCGCGGTCCCACTTCTGCCGACGCAGCATCGAGCGCACGCGCGCGAGCAGCTCGTCGAGCTCGAATGGCTTGACCAAATAGTCGTCGGCGCCGACCTCGAGACCGCGCACGCGATCTTCGGCAGCGTTGCGCGCGGTGAGCATCACGACGGGCGTGTAGTTGCCCGCATCGCGCAGCCGCGCGCAGAGCTCGAATCCGTCGAAGTCGGGCAGCATCACGTCGAGCACGATCGCGCCGAACGACGTCGTCTCGAGCGCCCTCTCCGCCTCGCGCCCGTCGGTCGCGACGACCACCTCGTAGCCCTCGAGCTCGAGGTTCAGCTTCAGGCCCATCGCGAGGTGCTCTTCGTCGTCCACGACGAGCAAGCGAGTCGATCCCGGTTCGCTCAAGCGCGCGCCTCCACTTGGGCCGCGGCTGGCTTCGGTGCGTGCAGCGGCAGTCTCACGACGAACGTCGCGCCCTTGCCCTCGCCCTCGCTCTGCGCATCGACGGTGCCGCCCAGGTTGCGCACGAGCGCCGACACCACGAAGAGGCCGAGCCCCGTGCCCTTCCGCTTGCGTACGCCCTCGCTCGGCGCGCGATAGAAGCGGTGGAAGATGCGCTTGAGCTCCGAGCGCGGGATGCCGATGCCGTCGTCCTCGACCTCGACGATCGTCGCCTTGCCGTCCTCGCGCGCACGCACGCGGATCGACACCGGATCGCGCGAGTACTTCACCGCGTTGTCGACGAGGTTGCGGATCACGATCTCGATCGCGGCGCGATCGGTGTGCGCGCTGAGCGATTCGGGGATCGCGACCGTGATCGCGCCTTCGGGCAGCTTCTGCCGCGTGACGACGTGATCGACCACGTGCCGTGCGAGCTGCGCGAGCGGAACGTCCTCGAGCGCCATGCCCACCACGTCGTCGTGCGCGAGCCGGCTCGCCTGCAAGACGTCGTCGATGAACGACGTCAGTCGATCGACGTCCTCCATCATCATCTTGCGCATCGCCTCGCGCTTCTGTTCGGGGATGCCCTCGCGGCCGAGCGTCTGCAGCAGGAGCTTGATCGACGCGAGCGGCGACTTGAGCTCGTGCGTCACGGAGTCGATGAACGAGTCCTGCTTGCGCACCTCGAGGATCTCGCGCGCGAGGAAGATCGTGAACATGACGAGCACGCTCATGATCACGACGAACGAGATGATGCCGAGCGTCAGGAGCCAGACGTTCTCGACGACCTGACCTTCGTCGGTGATGCGTCGCGCCACGAAGACGGTCCAGCCCACCAGCAGCAGCGCCGAGAGCGGCACCGTGACGGCGCCGAAGGTGATCGGCACCGAGATCGAGCGGACGGTACGGCGAGCCACGGGCACACAGCATAACGACCACGGAGCGCGAGGGCACGCCCGTCACGGTTCGGTCAAGCCGGTCACGGTTCCGTCATCGCGCTCACCACGCGTGACGACCGAGCGCGGGCTCCGCGCCGTCGCTGAAGAAGCCAGCGGTCGGTCCCATCGGACCGAGCGTCGCGAGATGCACCGCGATGGCCGCGCCCTGTTCGACGCTGCGATATCCCTGGTGGCCGTTCAGGTCCGTGGCGACGTACCCGGGATTGCCGGCGTTCACCTTGATGCCGTGCGCCGCCAGGTCCTTGGCGAACGAGACGGTGATCATGTTGAGCGCGCTCTTGGACGAGTTGTAGCCGAGCAGGTTCACGCCGTAGGTCCCGCTCGTCATGTCGAGCTGCTCGCCGATGGAGCCGAGGCTGCTGCTCATCATGACGATGCGCCCTTGGCCGGCCTTGCGGAGAAGCGGAACGAAGGCTTGGGTCACGCGGACCGGGCCGAAGACGTTCACGTCGTAGACGGCGCGCATGTCCTCGAGGCTCGCCTCGGTCGGCGCCACGTAGCCGCCGGTGGCGATGCCGGCGTTGTTCACGAGCGCGTCGAGCGAGCCCTGAGCCTTGCCGTAGAGCTGCGCCGCCGCCTTCACGCTCGCGTCGCTCGTCACGTCGAGCGTCAGGGCCTGCGCGTCGATCCCCTCCGTCCGCAGAGCAGCAGCCGCTTGCGCGCCGCGCTCGGCGTCGCGACATCCGAGCCAGACCGAGTAGCCCCGCTGCCCGAGCTGGCGCGCGATCTCGCGGCCGATTCCCTTGTTCGCGCCGGTGATCAGCGCCGTCTTCTTCGTGCTCATGAACGCGTCTCCTTCATGGAGACGGTGATAGCGACGGCGTGGGGCCCGCGCGCGCCGGATGCTGCCGGAGTCTTGCCTGATCCTGCCGAACCTCGCGCGGAGCCCCTTGCGTGCTCGTGCATGGTCCCCAAGCATGTCGCGACCATGCACGACCCGATGCCCGAGCTCCGCGCGTTGGCGCAGCGACACGCGGCGCCCACGTACCGCGAGCTCCTCGGCCACCTGACGCTCTGGTCGAGCTACGGCCCGACACCGCAAACGCCAGTGATCTACGAGCCGATGCTCTATTTCACGCTGCAGGGCATCAAGCGGCTGACGGTGGGCGAGCGCCAGCTCGATCACCGCCCGGGCACGTTCGTGGTCGCATCGATCGACGTGCCCGTCGTCTGTGCGGTCACCGACTGCAGCCCGCAGCGGCCATATCTCGGCATCGCGGTCTCGCTCGATCCTGCCGCCGTCGCCGCACTGCTCGTCGACCTCCCGGTGCCCGCTGCTCCGTACGACGAGCTCGAGCCGATGACCGTGAGCCCCACGACGCGCGCCATGGAGGACGCGCTGCTGCGCTTCGTGCGTCTGGTGGAGGCGCCCGACGACGTGCCGCTCCTCGCTCCGATGATCGAGCGCGAGCTGCTCTATCGCGTGCTGCAGAGCGACAACGGCAGGGTGCTGAGGCAGTTCGCGCGCACGGGAAGCCGCCTGTCGCAGATCCATCGCGCCGTGAAGTGGATCCGAGCGCATCTGACCGAGCCGCTTCCGGTGGAGACGCTCGCCGGCATCGCCTCGATGAGCGTCTCGTCGTTCCACAGGCACTTCAAGGCGGTGACGGGCTTGAGCCCGCTCGCCTATCACAAGCAGATGCGTCTGCAGGAAGCGCGTCGGCGTCTGCTCGTCGAGCCGGGAGCGGTCGCCAGCGTGGCCTTCTCGGTCGGCTACGAGAGCGCGTCGCAGTTCAGTCGCGAGTACGCCCGCCAGTTCGGCATGCCGCCCGCGCGCGACGCGGCACGCCTGCGCGCGGGGTAGAAGCGAGGAGCGTCGAGCTCCTCTGCGCAGCTACACTCGCGCGCCATGACGACGACCGACGAGAGCCCCGTTGCGGGCGAGATCTCCCTGCACGACGACTTCGAGGGCGACCTGCTGCGGGTGTTGCCTCGCTTGCTCGCGGACGGAGCGTTGCCGGACGACTGGGATCCTCGGGCGACCACGTACGACCTACAGCGCTTCGATTCGGACGAGGCGTTCGCGCCGCGCTTCGAGCGCGCCGTCGCCGAGATCCTCGCCGGCGACGTCACCCTGCCGCACGAGATCCGCGCGCGGCTCGTCGCCATCGGTCTGCCGTTCGACTATGCGCGTCTCGGTCAGCCGCTCTCGACGGTCCTCGAGCTCTACTTGCAGGCGCGCACGCACGCGGCACGTTGCTTCTCGTTCGCGTCGGTGACGAAGCCCTGGCTGGCCGTGATCGAAGCACCGAAGCGCCTTCTTCCGGTGCGCATCTACGCGGAAGGGAGCCTGTCGATCTCCGCGGAGAAGGCGGCCGCACTGCGCGAGGGCGGCTGCGAGCTCCACGAGCACTGGCGAGAGCCGCTGCCGCCAGCGAGCCCCACGGTGCTCACTGTGCTGATCACCGAGCAGCCCTTGCGTGGGGATCTCCGCACGATCGCCGCGGATGCCGTGTGCTTCACGGTGCCCGGGGCCGGAGCCCATCGCGGCGGCATCTTGCTCCTGCGCGACACCACGCGCATCGACCCGCGGGGCATCCAGCTGATTCGCAAGCGCACGGTCGCCGCGATGCTCGCGAGCGATGCTCGTGCGGAGCTGGAGCGGATCGCAGGGCAGCTGCCGACGAGGGTGGCGGAAGCGAGCCCCGCGACGTGCGACGCCGCGCTGCGCGCGCTGTTTCCGCAGATTCGAGACAGTCTCTACTTCTGCACCGGGCTGGCCGCCGAAGCCGCCGTGTTCACCGCGGTGTCCGACGTCGTCGGCTCGCTCACCTTCTTCTACGCGCAGAACGGCTACGGCGGCACGGGCCAGCTGATCGCGGAGCTCCTCGCGCGCGGCGGCAGGATCTCACCCAGCCCGCTCGCCGTCCTCGGCCAGGACGAGAGTGGTCGGGTGCTCACGCTGGTCGATCGCGTTCTCGCCGGCGTCGAGCGGCTCGCCGGCGCGCCGGCCTGCGTGTTCCTCGAGACGCCGACCAACCCCGAGCTCCAAGCCCACGACTTCGAAGCGCTGATGAAGGGCCTACGCGCCGATGCCGAGCGCTGGGGCCGCAAGATCCCGGTGATCGTCGACACGACGCTCGCGCCGCTCTACCCGATCTTCGCCAAGCCCTTCTCCGAGGGCTGGCCGTTCCTGCTCGTGAAGAGCGGCTCGAAGTACTTCACGAAGGGAAAGGCCACGCTCGGCGTCGTCGCATGTGCGGGCGATCCGACCGCGCAGGCCATCGTGGCGCGTGCGCGCGAGCTGGGCCGCGACGCCGACTCGTTCGCGAGCCCGCAGCAGCTCGCCGAGCTGAGCGCTGGCCTCGCCGATCTCGCTCCGCGCATGAAGACGATCAGCGATCACACGATCCGCCTCGCGCGCGGTCTTCGCGAGGCACTGCGCGCGCGCGGCCACGAGATCACGCTCTACGCGATCACGGAGGCGCAGGTCGCGGACGGCCTGGCGACCGGGCTGCTCTCGTTCTACTTGCCGCCCGCGCCTACACAGCACGCCGATCTCGTCGACGAGTTCGTCGCGTATCTGCTCCGTCACGCGCCGAAGCTGGTGAAGAGCCGCGTGAGCTACGGCCAGTCGACGGGCGGCGGCAAGGCCGACTACTTCTACGTGATCAATCCGGAGGAATCGACGCAGGGCGCGCTGTCCGCCGAGGTGAAGAACGCGCAGAAGCGAGGCAATGTGCAGATCTGCCGGATCTCGGTGCCCGAGCATGCCGACGTGGATGGATTGCTCGCTGCGATGGAGGGATTCTTCACCGAGAAGTACGGCGCTCGATGATCTGCTTCAGAGCAGCGACGCGATCACGGTGATGCCGAGCGCGAGCACGGTGGTGTTGAAGAAGAAGGACACGACGCCGTGCGCGGTGGCGACGCGCCGGATGCGTCGGCTCTTGATGGTCACGTCGGCGGTCTGCGCCGTGCTCCCGATGACGAACGCGAAGTAGACGAAGTCCCAGTCGTCGGGCTCCTCGTCGCTCTGGAAGTCGAGACCACCCGCGGCCTCGCGCGGCGCGTCCGGGCTCGCGCTGCGGCCGAGCCGGTAGAGACGCGAGTAGTGCAACGCGAACATCGTGTGCACGAATGCCCACGAGAGACCGAGCGTGCTCGCGACGAGCAAGAGATGCGGCCACGCCGGCTCGACGGTGCGCGTCGCGAGCTCGACGACGGCGCCTGCGAGGCTCGCGATGGCGGCGAAGACCGTGAGCACCAGGATCGCGAGCGCGCCTTCGTCCTCTTCGGCACGGTCGGTCGCGCGCCAGGAGCTCCCCACGCCCGAGAACATCGCGAAGACGAGCAGCAGATAGACGAGCGTGCCCGCGTCCCACGCGACGAGCGCGCGCGCGCTCGGGCTCCACGCAGCGGGCAAGAGCGGCACGAGCGCCAAAGCGAGCGCGGCCGACGTGAAGAGCCGAGGACGAGCCCGCAACTGGCCGAAGGAGACGCTCGATGCGCGCACGCGTACACCCTAGCAGGGCACGGAGAACGGCTCGCACCACCTCCCGATGATCTGGCGAAAGGAGTGACTGTTCGACGACTGACCCGGTCCGGCGAACGCGAGGATCGGTCGAGCGCGGCGCTCGCTCAACGTTGCGAGATGGCGAGCTCGATCGCCGCGCGCGCCGCCACCACTTGCGCGTCGATGCACTGCGCCGGCGTGGTGCGCGGGCTGTCGGGATAGACCTCGGTCGTCGTCGTGAAGCGCGCGCCGGTGATGCTGGTGCACAGGCCGAGCTCGCGCAGCGGATAGCGGATGACGCCCGGCGCCACCACCAGCGAGCCGATCATCGTGCCGTCGGGATCGGCGGCGGCGATGTGTGTGACCTTCGCGACTGCCTCGATGACCGCCGCCTGGAACGCGGGCTGCGGATGCTCGGTGTCGTCGACCAGATAGAAGCCGTCGGGGATGGTGCCCGGCTCGAACGGCTTGCCGTCGCGCGCGGCGAGCGCAGGACGGAACTCGCTCTCGTCGGTGTCCGTGGTCTCGTGCAGATCGACGTGCACGAGGATCGAGCCGCGCAACGGCGCCAGGAGCGCGATCAGCGCGGCCGACTCGGGCGCGAGCCCGCTGCCTCCGAACGAGCGGTTGGGATCGATCGCGTCCGGGTTCCATCGCTGGATCCGCTCGTACGCCCACGGGCTCACGCACGGCGCGACGATCACGTTCGCGCGTCCTGCGAAGTCGCGGCCGTGTCGGGCGAGGAGCGCGAGCGCGCCGTGCACGCCGCTCGTCTCGTAGCCGTGCACGCCCCCGGTGACGAGCATCGTCGGCAGTCGCTCGTCCCAGCCGCGGGTGCGGATCGCGATCAGAGGAAACGTCCCGTCCGCACCGGTGTCGAGCCGAGCGTGAGTCGAGACGTCGAAGCTCGCGCGCAGCGCGTCGACCGGCGCGAGCACGTCGTCCGCGTAGCTACGCTGCTTCCGCCACCGAGCGCGCCAGGCTTCGCGCTCGGTGACGCCCCAGGGCGTGCCCGGGGTGCCGATGGGATAGGGCGAACGCACGCTCATCGCACCGAGCGTGGCGCCGCGCACGAGAGACGCAAGCCCGAGTCAGCTCGCGACGTCGTAGAACCAGACCTGGCCTCGCTCGCCGTTCTTCGACTGGGCGAGCGCGTGCTCGGTGCCGTCGATCAGGCGCGCGGCCGGGTGCGCGCCGTCGATCGACGCTGCGAGATGGCCGATCACGACGCTGATCGTGACGACGCCCGAGCTCGCCGTGTCGTGCGGGATCGCGAGCGCGCTCACCGCGTCGCGGAGCCGGCGCGCGACGATCGCCGCGCCGCGCGTGGTGGACTCGTGGAGCAACACCGCGATGCGGGCTCCGTCGATGCGCGCGACCACGTCGTCTTCGCGCACGTTCTGGCGCACGGCTGTCGCGACACGAGAGAGGACTTCGTCGCTGCGCGTTCCGAGCGCGTCGAGCTCGTCGATCTCGACCAGCAAGAGATGCATCGGCAGCCGTTCGCGAACGCTGCGCCGATGTTCTTCGTGCAGATGTCGGAAGAACGTTCGTCGGTTCGCGAGGCCCGTCTGTGCATCGATGCTCGCGGCTGCGCGCAGCTCGCTCGAGAGCGAGCGCACGCGCAAGTGCGCACGGACGCGCGTGCGCAAGGGAGACTGCGCGACCGGTTTGGCGATGGCGTCGATGGCGCCGCGCTCGATCGCGCGCAGCTCGAAGCCCGTCTGCGCCCGCGGCATGAGCACCACCACGGGCACGCCCGCGAGCCCAGGGCCGGCCCGCACGGCGTCGAGCAGGGCTGCGTCGATTACCAGGAGATCGGGCCGAGCGAGCTCGCTCTGCGCGAGCGCCGCCTCCGCGCTGGGTGCGACGTCGACGTGGGCGAAGCCGGAGAGCTGCGCCACCATCGCGTCGCGCTCGACCGGATCTTCGTCCACGACGAGAACGCGATGACGACCATCGGTGGCGCGACGGAGCGGAGTGGCGGAGCGATCGAGCATCTCTCTCCGATTCGAACGATCGGAGCCG
>CAYSCF010000012.1:19319-55534 GCA_964429305.1 uncultured Sandaracinaceae bacterium
CCGCCATGCGGCGCGCGAGCTTGGTGAGCTCGACGAGCGTCACCGGTATCAAGCCGACGCCGAGCGCGAGTGCTCCGTCGAAGAGCGAGATCTCCCCGATGTCGAAGAGCTGCTGCGTGAACGGAACGGCTTGGATGGCGAGCTGCACGCCGACCGTGCAAAGGACGACGGCGACGAGCCGTTCGTTCGAGAAGAGCCCCGTCTCGAAGAAGACGCGCGTCTCGCTCCGCGCGGACACGCTGCGACACGCCTCCGAGATGACGAGCACCGAGAACGCGAGATCGCGCGCCTCGACGAGATCCCGATGAGCGAGCGCCCACGCGTAGGTCGCGAGCACGACGCTCGCCTCCAGCAGACCGATCGCCGCGATCCGACGCCACTCTCGCGCTCCGAGGATCGGCTCCGTGGGCGGGCGAGGCGGGTGATCGAGAACGTCGGGCGGCGCCGGATCCATCACGAGCGCGAGCGCCGGCAGCCCGTCGGTGACGAGGTTGATCCACAAGATCTGGATCGCGGTCAGCGGCAGAGGAAGTCCGAGGAGTGAGGCCGCGAGCACGAACGCGAGCTCCGCGAAGTTGCCGGAGAGAAGGTAGACGAGCGTCTTGCGGATGTTCTCGAAAATGCCGCGGCCCTCGCGGATCGCCGCGACGATGCTCGCGAAGTCGTCGTCGGTCAGCACCATGGCGGCGGCCTCGCGCGCGACGTCGGTGCCGCCCTTTCCCATCGCGATGCCGATGTGGGCCTCGCGCAGCGCGGGCGCATCGTTCACGCCGTCGCCCGTCATGGCGACGATCTCGCCGCGGGCCTTCCAGTCGCGGACGATGCGCAGCTTGTCCTCGGGTGTCGCGCGCGCGTGCACGCGCTCTTCGGCGCTCTCTCCTGGAGCGAGCAAGCCCAGCTCGCGTGCGATCGCGATCGCAGTGAGCGCTTGATCCCCGGTGATCATGATCGTGCGGATCCCGGCGCGACGGGCATCGGCGATCGCTTCGATGGCCTCGCTCCGCGGCGGATCCGCGATCCCGAGCAGACCGACCAGACGTAGCTCGCGCTCTTCCGTTCCGTCACCGATCGCGACGGCGAGCACCCGCAGGCCGCGCGCCGCCATCTCGACGTTGGCCGTACGCGCTCGCTCGACGTCGCCCGGGGCGAGCACCGCCATCACGCTCTCGGGCGCGCCCTTCACGTAGAGGCGACCGTCGGCGCGCGCGATGCTCATGCGCTTGCGCTGGGCGTCGAAAGGATGAACGAGCACGCGCTTGCGTGCGGTCTCGATGGCCTCGCGACGGATGTCGCGCTCGGCTGCTTCCACGAGGATGGCGACCTCGGTCGGATCGCCGATGCCGTCCTGTCCGGTCGTGCTCAGCTCCGCCTCGCAGCACGCGGCCGCTGCATCGAGCACCGCGAGGTGGTCGTCGCCCCAGACCTCGCGAACGCGCATGTGTCCGGTCGTGAGCGTGCCGGTCTTGTCGGTGCAGATGACGGTCGTGCAGCCGAGCGTCTCGACGGCGGAGAGATGTCGCACGAGCACGTTGCGCGCGGCCATGCGCTGCACGCCGATCGCGAGCGCGATGGTGACGATCGCGGCCAGGCCCTCCGGCACCGCAGCGACCGCGAGCGAGATCGACGAGATCAGCACGACGAGCCACGGCTCTCCGCGCAGCATCCCGAGCAGTCCGACGACGGCGACGATCGCGAGGCAGCCGATCAGGAGCGAGCGGCCGACCTGCTCGAGGCGCTTCTCGAGCGGTGTCTCTTCGGTCTTCGTGCTCGCCATGAGCGTCGCGATCCGCCCGAGCTCGGTTCGCATCGCGGTCGCTTCGACGCGCGCGCGTCCCGAGCCCATCGCGATCGCCGTGCCGGAGAACACGGAGTCGAAGCGCTCGGCGAGCGGCGCGTTCGCGGGCGCGGCCTCCGTCCGCTTCTCGACGGGTGCCGACTCGCCGGTGAGCGAGGCTTCGTTCGTCGAGAGCGCGTCCGCGACGACGAGACGCGCGTCGGCCGCCACGATGTCGCCCGCGTCGAGCACGAGAAGATCGCCGGGAACGATCTCGCGCGCAGCGATGGCCACGACGCGACCGTCACGCGAGACGCGCGCGCGAGGTGCGCTCATCGCGCGGAGCGCCGACATCGCACGCCCGGCGCGGTACTCCTGGGCGAACCCGATCAGCGCGTTCAGCACGACGATCACCGCGATCGCCGACGCGTCCAGGATCTCGCCGAGCGCGGCGCTCAGGACGCACGCGCCGAGCAAGAGCCAGATCATCGCGCCCGAGAA
The DNA here is from genome assembly GCA_964429305.1 of uncultured Sandaracinaceae bacterium. Lineage (GTDB taxonomy): Bacteria > Myxococcota_A > Polyangia > Polyangiales > Sandaracinaceae > JBBSAT01. Next base: position 21,595 of record CAYSCF010000012.1, read on the forward strand.
CTGGCGAGCGAGCAGGCGCAGAGCGCTCGGACCGGAGGTGCGAACGAGCTCGTTCGGGCCGTGAAGCGCGAGCAATCGGGCCGCCTCGTCGGTCGTCAGGCCGCCTTCGTCCGCGCTCATGAGCCCGAACCGACTTACGCGCGGTGCGCCGTTCGGCAAGGCGTCGCGACGTGCTCGACGCGTCGCGGCAGTGAGGGGCGCGCACACTCCCTGACGTCCGCGCCAGCCTCGGAGAGGGTGGCTCGCGCGTTTCGAGGCCGTTCCGCCGCGCCGGCACGGAACGCGCAACCGAACGCGCAGTTCGATGCCCCGCTCCGTCACGGTTTGGTGTACGCGTCATGGTTGCGTCACACCGTCGAGGGATCGAGCGAGGCGCGGCGTACGAGGGAAGTACGTGAGGGGACACTCGCATGGATGACGATCTGATCTTCGGCGTGATCGGCGTGCTCGTCTGCTGCGCGCCGGTCGTGTTTCTCGCGTTCCTCGCGTGGATCGCGGGGCGCTCGCGGACGGGGAGCGATCCGCGCGTCTCGCAGCTCGAGGCCGAGCTGGGCGCGACCAAAGCTCAGATGTACGCGCTGGGGCAGCGGTTGCAGCGGCTGGAGACTTGGGCGTCGACCGTGAGAGCGGTCGAGCCGCAGGCAGCGCCAGTGACCTCGCCGGTGATCGCGCCCGCCGTGGTTGCGGCGGTGGTCGAGGCGGCGGCGGTCGCGAGTGAGAGCGCGGGCGAGGGCGAGGGCGCGAGCGAGAGCACGCGCGAGAGAACGAGCGAGAGAACGAGCGAGAGCACGAGCACGACTGAGAGTGCGACGACGCCCGCCGTCGAGACGGCTGCGGCCATCGTCGAATCGACGCCCGCGGTCGTCTCGGCACCCTCGGCGTCCTCCTCGCCTCCCGCGACCGTTTCCGCCGTTCCGCCTCCCGCTCCGACTCCGCCCCGCTCGTCGACGCCGACCTTTCCGACGCAGGAAGAAGGCGGCCTCGAGCGTTGGCTCGGCGTGCGCGGCGCTGCTGCGGCCGGCGCGATCATCCTCGCGATCGCTGGCGCCTACTTCTTCGAGTACTCGATCGAGCACGGCCTCATCGGCCCTGCGGCGCGCGTCGCGCTCGGCGTGCTCGTCGGCCTCGGCTGCCTCGGCCTCTCGGAGTGGAAGCGCGAGGAGTACGCCGCGCTCACGAGCTGGCTCGCCGGTGCCGGCATCGCGATCCTCTACACGGCTAGCTGGGCCTCGCACGCAATCTACGATCTCGTTCCGTCGTGGGGCGCAGGCCTCTTGATGATCGCGGTCACCGCCGCATGCGCCGCGATCTCCTCGCGACGCGACTCGCTGCCGACCGCCGTGCTCGGCCTGATGGGCGGCTTCATCACGCCGCTCGCGCTCTCGACCGGCGAAGACCGCCCGGTCCCGCTCTTCTCGTACCTTCTTCTCCTCGACGTCGGCCTGCTCTGGCTGAGCTATCGCAGGCGCTGGCCTTCGCTCGCGTGGCTCTCGCTGATCGGCACGGCGGTCTATCAGCTCGGTTGGCTGGGCGGCCGCATGACCAGCGAGTCGGGCGGGCTCGGCATCGGCGTCATCCTCGTGTTCGGTCTGCTCTACGGCGGCTACTCCACGATGCGCGCGTCGCGTCGCGAAGACGGCGCGCCCGCGAGCGATCAGCCGTTCCTCGCCGCGGTCTCGACGCTCTTGCCCTTCGTGCTCGCGCTCACGTTCGCCGGTCGCGACGTGCTCTCCGATCATCTCTACGTCGTGGGCGCGCTCGTGACCGTGCTCTCGCTCGGCGCGATCTTCGTCGCGCATCGCGCGAACGCACCCCTCGTGTCGCTCGCCGGTGCCACCGGCTCGCTCGGCGTCGTCTCGGTGTGGATGCTCTCGCACCCGCTCGACGCGATGCTCAGCTGGGAGCTCGCCGCCACGCTCGTCGTCGTCGCGCTCGTCTATCACGCGTATGCGGAGCTCCAGCGCGAGTCACTGGTCGCGTCCAGCGCTGCGCTGATCGCGCTCTTCGGCGGCGCGTTCCTCGCGACGGTCGCGTCCGTCACCGTCACGACACTGCCGCCCTTCGTCGTCATCACCGTCGTGCTCGCCATCCTCGGGGCGCGCCACGCCGAGCTGCCGGGGCGCGCGTGGGCCGCGGCGATCTCGGGCCTCGCGCTCGCGGGTGGTCTCTTCGCGATCGAGCAGGCCGCGCCGTCGACCGAGCAGACCTTCTACGCGGCGCTCTCGATGGTGCTCGTCGCGCTCTACCAAGTGCCGGCTTTCTTGCCGCGCTCCATCTCGGGGCGTCAGGGCGCCGATCACGGCGCGGCCATCGCGGCGCTCACGCTCGCGCTGATGCGCGTGTTCGAGTCGTGGGGCGCGTCGGTGCCCGTCGAGATCGGCGGTCAGCTCGTGCTCGCGGTCCTCGTTCTCCTCGCGGCCAGCCGCCTCGCGATGCCGGTGTACGCCGCGGGTGCGCTCGTGCTCGCCGCGAGCGCCAGCACGCTCGCGGTGCTCGATCGCGGCGCGCACGACGACGCGATTCCATCGCTCGTGATCATGGGCATCTCCGTGCTCGTGTTCGCCACGTGGCCGTCGCTCGCCGGTCCGCGCTATCGCAGCGACGCGTGGGCGTGGCGCACCGCGCCGATGGCCGGTCCGCTGTTCTTCTTCGCGATGCGCACCACGTGGCTGCGCGCGTTCGGTCCGAACGAGATCGGTGTGCTGCCGGTGTCGCTCGCGATCGTCTCGCTCGGAGCGCTCTTCCTCGCGCGCGCGCGCGGCCCCGCCGACGATGCGACGCGACGCACGGCCCTGGCTTGGCCTGCGGCGATCACGGCCGGCTTCGTCACGCTCGCGATCCCGCTGCAGCTCTCGAACGAGTGGCTCACGATCGGCTGGGCGCTGGAAGCCGCGGCCGTGCTCTGGCTCTTCCGCCGCATCGATCACGCCGGCCTGAAGTGGCTGGCGGCGATCCTCTTCGCCGCCGTCGCGACGCGCCTGCTCGTGAACCCCTACGTGCTCGGTTATTACCCGCGCGGCTCGATGCGCATCGTCAACTGGATCGCGTACACGTACCTCGTGCCCGCGGCCGCGATGGTGGCGAGCTACCTCGCGCTCGCGCCGATCGAGGTCGATCGCCTGCGACCGCTCGAGTCGACGGTCTATCCGTCGCCCGCGCCGCATCTCGCGCGCACGCTCTTCGCTGGAGCGCTCGCCACGATCTTCGCGTGGATCAACCTCGCGATCTTCGACTGGTACGCATCGGGGCCCGCGCTCTCGATCCCGACCGAGCACATGCCGGCGCGCGATCTCACCATCTCGATCGCGTGGGCTCTCTACGCGCTCGTCATGCTGGGGCTCGGCGTCTGGCGGCAGAGCGGCGGCCTGCGCTGGACGAGCCTCGCGCTGATCATCATCACCTGCTTCAAGGTCTTCCTCTACGACCTCTCGCACCTGCACGACCTCTATCGCGTCGCGGCGCTGGTCGGTCTCGCGATGTCGCTCTTGCTCGTCTCGCTGCTCTACCAGCGCTTCGTGTTCCGCCGAACGCCCGCCCCCGTCGCTGCTCCGGAGACCGCGTCATGAAGCCCGCGCTCGTCGTCTCGCTTCTCCTCCTCGTTCCCTCCCTCGCGCTCGCGCAACCCGCCGATGCTTCGCGGCTCTTCTCGCACCAAGCGAGCGTCACGCAGCAGAGCGCGCAGTCGTATCGGCTGCCGCTCGGGCCCGACGTGCTCGCGATCTGCCGCGCGGACCTCTCCGACGTGCGGCTCTACGACGCGTCCGGCACGGAGGTGCCGTGGCTGCTCGACAGCGCGACGCGCGTCGCCATGGGCGCCGAGCAGCTCGCCGAGTCGTCCGCTCCGATCCTCGCCACGCCGACGCACACGATCGAGCACTCGCCCACGATCCCGTTCGATTATCACGAGGTCTACGAGATCCCCGGGCCGGGCGAGCCGCCGTCACGCAGCGCTTGGACTCTCGTCGTCGGGACGCGGCGCGATCGGTTCGTCGCGGACGTCCGCGTCACGGCGGGGGACGTCGAGCTCGCGCACGGCAACGTGTATCGCTTCCTCGATCCGGTGCGCGAGCTCGCGCGCTTGCCGCTCGATCACCCCGTGGCCGATCGCGTGCGCGTCGAGCTCCACGGGCACGAGGGCTATCTCGAGCCGAGCTTCACGTGGGTGGCGACGCGGCGCGCGCGCGTGGGCGAGGAGCTCGTCGTCCCGCTCGAGATCGTCTCGCAGACGCACGATGCAGGACAGACGGTGCTCACGCTCGCGCGCCCGGTCGGCGTCTTGCCCGAAGCGCTGCGCTTCACCACGACGACGCCCGCGTTCTTGCGCGCGGTGCACGTCGATGGCGGTGGCCGCACGTCGGACGATCGCGTGTGGCGCGTGCCCGGTGATCTCGGCGTCGCCTCGCTCGACGTGCGCGCGCCCGCGACGCGCGATGGAGCGATCGTCGTGCGCATCGACGATCAGGACAGCCCGCCGCTCGCCGGCCTCGCGGTGGCCGCGGTGCTCTCGCGGCCCGTGCTCGTCTACTTCACGCCGGCCTCGATGCTGCGCTTCGGCGGCGGACGTGTGCGCGCGCCGCACTACGATCTCTCGGCGCTGCAGGGCTCGTGGGCCGTCGATCAGCTCCTCGACGGAAGCGACACGCCGTCGGACGCGACGCTCGGCCCGATCGAGGCCAGCCCCGGCTGGACCGGCGAGCCTGCGCTCGCGTTCCTGCATCGCGCGGGCGTCGTCGTCCCGGAGGGGACGTACACGTCGGTTGCTCCGCTCGAGGTCGCGCACGCAGGCGAGGGCGCCAGCCGCTTCGTGCTCGATGCGGCGGTGCTCGCGGCGGCGCGAACCGATCTCGCCGATCTGCGGGTCGTCGATGCGAACGGAGCGCAGTGGCCGTACCTCGTGCGCGACACGGATCCGCTACGTCTCGCCGTGACCCTCGGCGCGCCCGTGCGCGAGACGGTGGAGACGCGCTACGAGGTACCGCTTCCGGCGGCTCGTCTCGCGGTGGGCGAGCTCGACGTGGATCCGGATGCGCCGATCGTCGCGCGCTCGGTGCGCGTGCTCGGGATCGATCCGCGCGGCGACGAGATCCAGATCGGAGCGGGCCAGCTCGCGCGCTACGCGACCGGAGATCCAGGCGCTCTCTCCGTACCGCTCTCGTACGGAGATCGCGTGAGCGCGATGTGGCTCGCGGTGACGGATGGAAGCGAGACGCCGCTCGCGTTCCGTACCTCGACGCTCGTCGTGCCGACGCCCGAGATCGTGCTCGTCGCGCCGCCCGGCTCGTACCGCGTGCTCGTCGGCGACGAGACGGCGCAGGCGCCGACGTACGAGATCGAGTCCATCCGCGGGCTGCTCGACGCGATCCCGCTCGACGACGCGACGCTCGGCCCGGTCGCCGCGAACCCGGCGCACCACGAGCCGACGTTCTGGGATCGCAACGACACGAGCACGCTCGCGCTCTGGGCGCTGCTCGTGGTCGCGATCCTCGTGCTCGGCGCGCTCACGTGGCGCGCGAGCCGATCACCCGAAGCGCCTGCGACGCCACGTGCGCCGCCGCCGGACGCACCTGCCGCTTGATCGCGCGCTCGTTCTGCGCATGATCGCGCCATGCCCAGCTTCGACGTCGTGAGCAAGCTCGACCACCACGAAGTGGAGAACGCGTTCCAGCAAGCCCAGAAGGAAGTCGCGCAGCGCTACGACTTCAAGGACACGCAGACCACGCTCGAGAAGAACAACGACGGCATCGTGTTCCGCTCGACGACCGAGGACCGCATCGATGCCGCGCGCGGTGTGCTCGAGGACAAGATGGTCAAGCGCAAGGTCTCCTTGAAGGCGCTCGACCCACAGAAGATCGAGCCGGCCGGCGGTCAGATGTTCCGTCAGCTCGTGAAGCTGAAGGAGGGCGTCGAGATCGAGAAGGCCAAGGAGATCGCGCGCACCATCAAGGACAGCAAGCTGAAGGTGCAGGCGTCGATCAACGGCGACCTCGTGCGCGTCACGGGAAAGAAGCGCGACGATCTGCAGGAAGCGATCGCCACGCTGCGCGGCAAGGACTTCGGCCTTCCGCTGCAGTTCGTGAACTTCCGGGAGTAGATCAGTCGACGACGCGCGGCGGCAGCTGCACCAGGTACTTCGTCAGCCGCTGGGCGAGCACCGAGTGTGGTGGCTGGTCCTTCTCGACGAGGCCCAGCCGCTCCCAGCACTCGAAGCGCGCCTCGTCGACGTCGCAGCGCTCGAGCGCGAGCGGAGCGTGCCACACGGAGTACGTCGCGATGCGGTCGTCTCGCCGTCGCAGCCAGCCGAGCAGCGGCGCGGTGAGCATCTGCGCCGTCGAGGCCTCGTCCTCGAAGCCCCAGCGCGTCCCGGTCGGCTCGCTCCGCCCTCGCGCGACCAACCGCTCGACGCCTTCGCCGCCGACGCCGTTCCATTCGAGCCGCTCGAGCCGCTCGCCGCTCCAGCGCGTCTCGAGCGTCACGTGCGAGCGCGACCACGGCATCTTCCAGCCGTAGCGCGGCATCACGACGAACGGATGATCGAGATGCGTGGCGAAGAAGTGACAGCCGCGCTCGGGACCCCGTCGCACGTACGCGCGGTAGTTGGTCTGCGCGCAGCGCAGCCTCACGAAGGGCGCATAGCCCACGAAGAAGCGCGTGTTCACGAACGTGACGGCCGAGACGAGCGCTCGCTCGTGGCCGTCGTCGAGCGTCACTCGCTCGGGCTCGATCCCGCGCGGCAGGAGCGCCGCGAGGCGTTCCGGCGATACGTCGAAGGTCGTGATCGCGAAGTCGACCAGGTCCGACGATACGTCGAAGAGCCGCATCCGCGGTCGAGCGAGCGCGAGCGCCGCGTGGGTGGGCCGGCTGGTCACGCGCGCCAGCGTAGCGGAGTGCGAGCCTTGTCACTCGACGCGAACCCCTCGTCCAAGTAGACAGCGCGCGCCATTGCGCCGCATGATTTCGCGCGGCGCACGCGGAGGTTCTTGATGGACGACGAGCACGACGGATCGGTCTGGACCGTTCAGCGGAGCGCAGAGCTCTACCAAGTGAAGGGCTGGGGACTGCCCTACTTCCAGGTGAACGCGGCCGGACACGTCGAGGTCGTGCCGGATCCCGAGCGCGCCACGGACGCGATCGATCTCTTCGAGCTCGTCAACGATCTCGACGCGCGCGGCCTCGAGCTGCCCGTCCTGCTCCGTTTCTCGGACATCCTCAAAGACCGCGTGAAGCGCATCAACGAGTGCTTCAGCCGCGCGATCGAGGAGTACCAGTACAAAGGCGTCTACCGCGGCGTCTTCCCGGTGAAGGTCAACCAGCAGAAGCACTTCATCGAAGAGGTCGTCGAGTTCGGCGCGCCGTGGCGATTGGGGCTGGAGGCCGGCAGCAAGCCCGAGCTGCTCATCGCGCTCGCGGCCGAGCAGGAGCCGGGCGGGCTCGTCATCTGCAATGGCTACAAAGACCAGAAGTACATCGAGACGGCGCTGCTCGCGCAGCGCTTCGACAAGACCGTGCTGGTCGTGCTCGAGCGCATCGAAGAGCTCGACTACACGCTGCGCGCGTTCAAGAAGACGGGCATCCGCCCGTGCATCGGCGTGCGCGCCAAGCTCGGCAGCCGCGGCATGGGCCGGTGGGCCGACTCGACCGGCGACCGCGCGAAGTTCGGCCTGACGGCGAGCGAGATCGTGGAGGTCGTGGACCGCCTGCAGCAAGACGAGATGCTCGACTGCCTGCAGCTGCTCCATTACCACGCAGGATCGCAGCTCTCTTCGATCATCCCGGTGAAGCAGGCCATTCGTGAGGCGGCCAACATCTACGTCGAGCTGGCGAAGATGGGCGCCAACATGAAGTACCTCGACGTCGGTGGCGGCCTCGCCGTCGACTACGACGGCAGCAAGACCGACTTCCACGCGTCGAAGAACTACAACATCCAAGAGTACGCGTACGACATCGTCGCGGCGATCCTCGAGGCCTGCAACAAGGCCGAGATCGGCCATCCGACGATCGTGAGCGAGAGCGGTCGCGCGATCTCGGCGCACCAATCGGTGCTCGTGTTCGAGGTCGTCGGCAAGAACGAGGTGCGCTTCGGCACGCCCGAGCAGCCCGCGGCGAACGCGCACAAGATCCTCAAGCAGCTCTACGAGACGTGGAACGGCATCCAGCCGAAGAACGTCCAGGAGGCCTTCCACGACGCGCAGCAAGGAAAGGAGGAGGCCGACTCGCTGTTCAAGTTCGGCTACCTCACGCTGCGCGAGCGCGCGCAGAGCGAGCGTCTCTTCTGGGCGTGCTGCGAGAAGATCCTGAACGCCGCCAAGAAGCTCAAGCGCATGCCCGAAGAGGTCACGCAGCTCGAGCAGATGATGGCGTCGATCTACTACGGCAACTTCAGCGTCTTCCAGAGCATCCCGGACAGCTGGGCGATCGATCAGCTCTTCCCGGTCATGCCGATCCACCGGCTCGACGAGGAACCGACGATCAAGACGACGATCGCCGATCTCACCTGCGACAGCGACGGCAAGATCGATCACTTCATCGACGTGGAAGACGTCAAGCGCGTGCTCGCGGTGCATCCGTACCGCGAGAGCGAGCGCTACTTCATGGGCATCTTCCTGAACGGCGCGTACCAGGAGATCCTCGGCGATCTTCACAACCTGTTCGGCGACACGAACGCGGTGCACGTGCGTCTGGACGGCGAGGGCGGCTACGAGATCTCGCACTTCGTGAAGGGCGACGAGATCCGCGAGGTCCTGAGCTACGTCGAGTACGAGCCGGGCGCGATGATCGAGCGAGTCCGCCGGCAAGCGGAGCGCGCGCGACGCATGGGCCTCATCACCTTCGATCAGGTGAAGCTGCTCATGAAGCACTACGAAGACGCGCTCGGCAGCTACACGTACCTGACCGCCGACGAGTGATCGCGTCTACGACGCCTCTGGTCGACCCGTGAGGCTCCCGCCCGGTTGGGAGCCGGTCGAACCGACGGCGTTCATCGAAGACGAGCTCCGTCGTGAGATGGCCGTGGGCCATGTGCTCTACGGCCGCGCGTTCACCGCGGTCGCGCGTCGCTCCGGCAACGACGATGTCGCGTTTCTCGTGGACGGGTCGCGACTCTGCATCGTCCATCTGACGTGGGCCGTGGAGACGCGGCCCGAGTGGCCATGGACCGTCTTCGTCGAGACGCTCGAAGAAGGCGACGAGTGATCAGCTCGTCGTGCCTGTAGCGAACCATCGTCGATGAAGTCGAGGGCGATCGCGTTCGCCCGACCGTGCATCACGAACGGATCGACGACTCACGTCGCTCACGCCGTCACGACGCGGACGCCGCCGAACCAGTCCGCCAGTCGTACCAAGTCGCCCGGGTCGCTCGTGAGGATCACGTCGCCGCGGCGAGCGGCGGAGGCGACGACGATCGCGTCGATGGCCGTCGCGCCGCGCACGGCCGCGATCGCTTCGCCCGCCGTTCGCGCGAGCGCCTCGTCCATCGGCTCGACCGTGAACGCCCCGCGGATCTTCTCGCGCCAGTCCGAGCGGCCACGCCACCACTCGGTGAGCGCGACCACGGGTACGGTGAGCAAGACACGCCGTTCGTTGGCACGTCGCAGGGTCGCCGTCGCACGTGCGTGACGGCGCGCCCGTGCGATGAGCGCGCCCGTGTCGAGCGTCAGTCCAGTCATGCCGCGCGACGACCGCGCCGCGATCGAAGCTTCGGGGGGCCGTCGAGCTCACGATCGATGCGTGCGCGATCCGCGTCGGTCAGCTCGGGCACGCCCATGTCGTCGAGCACCTTCCGCAGATTGTCGTGCTGCCGGAGGATCTTCGTTCCCTCGGCGACTGCCGCCGACAAGTTGCCTTTGTGGTGCTTGCGCGCCCACGCACGAAGCCACTTCAGATCGGCTGCGTCGATCGAGATGCTGGTCTTGGCCACGCTCGATTCATACCACGGTCGGAATCGAGGGTCGTTCCCCGACGGACATGGGTAGCCGAAGAACCGGATCCAGCACGTGCCTTGCACGTGTGCGTGCACGCCGCGAACGAGCTCGACGACGCGCGCAATCGGGGCTCGTCGAACGGCTCGGTCGTACGGGTGCTGCAGTGCGCGGTCGGTGAAGAACGAAGCGTCTCGAAGCTGCTCGTCGATCACGAAGGGCGGACCGATGACGTCGTCCTGCCAGTCGAGCTCTGGAACGCGTCACCGCGCTACACCTCGCAGTAGTTGCACGTGATGATGTGCTCGGAGAGCGTGCAACCCATGACGCCATCCGAGTAAGAGCGCAGACCGCCATTGCTCGTGCCGACATCGAGCCCGTGCTGCACTTCGTGACAGACGGCCGCGCAGCCGCGGAGCGTCGGCGTGCCGGTGCCCTCGGTGACGCGATCGATCTGCGCGTCGTTCAACGTAAAGCGCGGCGTGCGCGCGAAGCACGCCTCGCACCCGTCGGCGCAGAGCGCGAGCGTGGCGAGCGAGAGGATGCGAACGATGGTCATGCGTCCCCGTCACGAAATGGCCCAACGCAGAAGAGTGCTGCAACGCGCGGGCCGAGGGATGACGCGCAGCACCCGAGCTCCCGTGAGTGCAAGAGTGTCGGCGCCCTGCCGCGTCGCTCGGCGGCACGTATGCTCGAGCGACCGATGAGACCGGCGATCGCACTGTTGATCCTGCTCGTACCCTCGACGGTGCTGGCGCAGGAGCCCGTCGCGCGCCCGAGCTACGACACGTCGAACGTCATGCACGTGGTCGGGGCCGTCCTGGGGGTGCTCGGTACGGGGACCGCCGTCGCCGCAGGACGCGTCGCGCTCGACTGCAGCGATCCCCACTCGCCGTGCAGCGCGCAGCCTTGGTCCACGATCGCGCTGGTGGGTGGCGTGCTCGTGATCGTGAGCCTCGTGCTGGGGATCGCCGCGACCGAGCTGCACCTGCAGACACGACGCGAGCTGCGTCTGCATCCCGTCGCGGCGATGCCTTCTCTGTGGATCGACGCGCACGGTGGCGGCGCCGGGTTGTCGCTGCTCTGGTAGGAGCACACGCTGCCGATCCCGATGCCTACGCTCACGTTCGAGAACCGCGTCTGGCTGCCCGAGTCACCGTTCGACGACACGCCGTGGCTCGCGCTCGAGAATCTCTCGCCGTCGCATCGTGCGCAGCTGCACGCGCTCTTGCGCGCGACCGAGCCTTCGTTTCCGATCGAGCCCACCGCGCTCGCGTCGCTGGCGTACTCCGGCCTTCCCTATCCGCTCCGCTCGCTCGCCGAGTGCCCGCTCGAGTGCTGGAACATCACGGAAGACGGCGCGCTCCGATATCGCATCTGGATCAACGGGGACGGCGCGTGGTTCTTCGTAGGCGACGGCACCGAGCGCGCGAAGAACATGTTGGTGTCGGCCGGCTGCTTCGATGGCGAAGGCTCTCTCGCGGCGCGGCTCGAGGACGCGCAGAAGCGCGCGTGTGCTCTCGTGCCGAAGACGGAGCTGCGCACGATCTCGTTCGTGTCGCGCGCGTGAGCCAGGTGGATCGCGCTGGCGAAGACGAGCGCGCGCTGCGCGCGGACGTCGACGATGCTCGACGGCGCGTGGAGGCTGGGAACGAGGGGCAGGGCGTGGTCGTGCACGCGCTGCGCGAGCTCGGACACTGGCTCGGGCGTGCCGAGCGCACGCGCGAGCAAGCGGTAGTGCTGAGCGAAGCGCGGCAGATCGCGAAGGCCGAGGTCCGCGACTCGCGCGGAAATTCGCGGAAGTATCTCGCGCTCTTGCTGGAAACGGACCTCGAGCTCGCGGAAGCGCAGGTGGACGATCGGAGCGCGCGCTTGCGCACGCTGCGCGAAGCCGCCGCGACGAGGCCGAGCAGCGGCGCGTCGAGACGACGATCGCGCGACTGCGCGCGGAGGCCGAGCGAGAGCCCACCAGCCAGCCGGTGGCGAAGACGCCCGAGCGCTTTCGGCACGAGCGCTTCGGTGAAGGCACGCTCGTCGGGCGAGAAGCGAGCGGCCGCAGGATTCGTTTCGACGACGGCATCGAGCGCTTGCTGAAGGCCGATCGCGTCGTCGCCGTCGGAGCGGCGAGCGACTGACGATCTCCGGCTGGCGCTACTCGTCGGTGCCTTCGCGCTCGCGGTCGTGGATGCGGCCGCGCGGCGGGCGATCTTCTTCCGCGCGCTGCGCATCGCGTGCCTCGTACGCACGCACGATCCGCGCGACGAGCGGATGACGCACGACGTCCACGTCCGTGAAGAACGTGATCTGGATGCCGTCGACGTTGCCGAGCAATCGCACGGCGTCGCTCAGGCCGCTGCGCGCGTTGTTCGGCAGATCGACCTGCGTCACGTCGCCGGTGACGACGGCCTTGCTGCCGAAGCCGATGCGCGTGAGGAACATCCGCATCTGCTCGACCGTCGCGTTCTGCGCCTCGTCGAGGATCACGAACGCGTCGTTGAGCGTGCGGCCGCGCATGAACGCGAGTGGCGCCACTTCGACGATCTCTCGCTCGACCAGTCCCTGCGCGCGCTCGGGATCCATCATGTCGTGCAGCGCGTCGTAGAGCGGGCGCAGATACGGGTTCACCTTCTCCGCGAGATCGCCGGGCAAGAAGCCGAGCTTCTCGCCGGCCTCCACGGCCGGGCGCGTGAGGATGATCTTCTTGACGCGCTTCTCGCTGAGCGCGCGCACGGCCATCGCCATCGCGAGGTACGTCTTGCCCGTGCCGGCGGGACCGACGCCGAACACGACGTCGTTGTTGCGCATCGCGTTCACGTAGCGCTGCTGCGTGACGCCCTTGGCCGTGATCGTCTTGCGAGGCGTCGCGAGCACCACGTCGTTGACGAGCTCGCTCAGGCGGAGATCCGGATGCTGTCGCAGCGTGCGCAGGCTGCGCGCGACGTCGCCGCCGCGGAGCTTGCCGTCGCCGAGCACGGAGAGCACTTCGAGGATCGCGCGCTCGGCCGAGGCCACAGCGTCTCTCGGACCGCGCAGCAAGATGACGTTGCCGCGCGTGCCGGCCTCCACGCCGAACTCGCGGCTCAGCACGCCGAGGTTCTCGCTCCCGGTGCCGCTCAGCTGGAGCAGCAGCGCGGCGTCCTCGACCTCCACTTCTCCACGTACGACTTCGTTCGTCTCGGCCGGCTTGCGTGCGTCGCTCGTGCTCATTCGGTGCGATCGACGCTATCACGGAGAGAAGCGCGATGCCCACGTGCGAAGATGAGCGGGTGAGCGCGATCGAGGAGGCGATGATCGAGGCGGTACGCGCGGGCGACGACGAAGCGCTCGACGCCGCGCGGCGCGCCTGGATCGAGGCGCATGGCCACGAGGCAAGGCTGCCGGCGCTCCTCGACGACGCGCGATGGGAGGCCCGAGTCGCGGCCGTCGCGACGTCTCGGGCGCTCAATCGCATCGAGCCGCTCGCGCGCGCGTGCCTGCTCGTCGGACGGATGCAGCGAGAGGACGACGCGCGTGTGCGCGAAGCGATCGTCTCCGCCTTCGTCGATCTGAAGCAGGGTCTCGGCGGCGCGCTGACGTTCGCGTTCGTGAGCCGCTTCGCTCGGGACGCCGACGCGGCGATGCGACGCGCGGTCGCGGCCGCGCTCGGCGGAGATCGCAGCGAGCAGGCGATCGCGTTGCTCTCGTCGATGACCCGCGACGAGGACGACGGCGTGCGCGACTGGGCGTGCTTCGCGATCGGCCACCTGCTCGGTCTCGCGAGCGTGGAAGAAGGCATCGTCGACACCGACGAGATCCGCGAGGCGCTCGCGGATCGTCTCGACGACGAGAACGAAGAGGTACGCGAAGAGGCCGCTACGGGGCTCGCGCTCCGGGGCGATGCGCGCGGCGTGGAGCGCGTGATGGCGTTGCTCGAGCGCTTCGACGAGGAAGGCGTCACCACGCGCGTGCTGATGACGGCTGTCGAGGCGCCCGATCCGCGTTGGGTGCCGGCGCTCGAAGCGATCGTGGCCGAGCGGCCCGATCTGCGAGACGCGGTGAGCGCGCTGGAAGCGTGTCGCGCGCGCAAGCCGCGTCCGTTCTGTGGCGCGCCGCGTCACGCAGGCTGCGACTGCTTTCGACGCTTCTAGGGCGCCCGATCTTCGTGCTGCCACCACATCAAGGTGCCGCCGAAGCGTGCCCGTGCGCGGCCGGCGCGCAGCTCGAGCGAAGGCGTCGTCCTGAGCGCGATGTAGCCCGCGCGCTCGAGCCACGCTCGGGCGCCGGCCTCGTCGGTGATCTGGAACGCGAGCCCGATCGCGTGCGCACCGTTCGCGTAGTCGCGACGCCATCCGGTGTGCGCGTCTCCGAACGGCAGCGCCGGCCAGAGAGGATCGGCCGCGAGCCGCCCGAAGAACACGGCGCGCGCCTCCGGTGGCGCACCGTACTCCGTGCAGATCGCGAGCTTGAGCACGGTGTGCGAGGGGTCGAGCCGGTCGAGCATCATCCCGCGCGCGAGCGCGATGACGGCGCCGTCGCGTCGCATCGTGCCCTGATCGAGCGGCAGATCGCTCCAGCCGAGCGCGCGAATCCGCTCGCGCAGCGAGGCCTCGATCACGGGCCGCGCGCTCTCGGGAAAACCCCACTCCCAGCAGTGCTGCGAGACGCCTGCCCACGTCTCTTGCACGAAGAGCGCGCTCTCGGGTGGAGCGAGCGTCTCGAGCTGCGGCATCTCGGGGAACTGCGCTTGCGCGTGCACGAGCGCGGGCACGAAGAGCAGAGCGAGACACGCGAGCGCGCGCATCACGCGTCGAGCTCCGCGCTCCACGCGAAGCTTGCCGGCAGGATGAGCTTCAGCTCCGCGCTCGCAGGCGCGACGCCACCGAATCCCGCTTCGCCCTCGAGGTCGACCTCGTCGGTGCCGGGATCCGGTCGGCTCAGATCGAGCAGCAACGCAGCGAGCTCGACAGTCGCCTGCAGCGAGCCGAAGCCGACGATCCTTCGGTGGCACGGGCAGAACGGTGCGATCGAAGACGACCTTTCGATCCATCTCCAACGGGGAGATGCGCTTCCATGCCTCCGCCGCCCAGTCTCCGAGCTCCATTCCCAGAGGATACCGGGGCCGGCGACGGCGTAGTGTTTGCTCCCGGGGGATGCCGATGAGTCGGTCTGCGCCACGCCTTCTTCTTCTCGCGCTCTTGTTCGGCTGCGATCCGCACCCGGCGGCCTCGGTGCCGTGGGAGCTGATCGCGCAGGATCTACCGAGCGCCGTGCTCTCGATCGACGGCACATCGAGCACGAACGTGTGGGCGGTCGGCGCCGATCTCGGCACCGGTCCGCTCGTGCTGCACTGGGACGGGACCAGCTGGGCGAGCGTCGCGACCGGCACGCGCGGGACGCTTTGGTGGGTGCACGCGTTCCCCGACGGGACGCTCTATCTCGGCGGCGCGAACGCGACCGTGCTGCGCTCGACCGACGGCGCGACCTTCACGCGCATGCCGGTCCCCGGCGTCGCGTCGTCGACGGTGTTCGGCGTGTGGGGCACGAGCGCGAGCGATGCGTACGCGGTCGGCAGTGTCTCGGGCCGCGATGGATTCGTCTGGCACACCGACGGAACGCGCTGGAGCACGGTCGCGCTGCCCGACGACCTTCCCGTCGATACGCTCGGCGACACGCCCGGCCTGTTCAAGGTGTGGGGCGACGGAAACGGTCACGTGTACGTCGTCGGAGGTCGCGGCGTCGTCCTTCGCGCGACCGCGGGAGCGCCGTTCGTGCGCCTGCCGACGACGACCGACGCGACGCTCTTCACCGTCTCGGGCGATGCGACGCACGCCGTGGTGGTCGGCGGGCTCTCGAACGGAACGATCCTCGAGATCCCGCACGACGGAGCGCCCATCGACGTGACTCCGTCGGGGCTCGCGCTCGTCCAGGGCATCTCGCTGCGCGGCGGGGACGCGTGCGCGTCGGGCGCGAATGGCAGTGTGCTCATGCACGAGAACGGCGCGTGGTCGCTCGTCGACACGGGCCTGACGCTGGACGTCGCATCGCTACACGCGAGCTGGATCGATCCGGACGGCGGCATGTGGGCCGTCGGCGGCAACGTGCTCGGCACGACGCTCGATCACGGCGCGATCATCCATCGTGGCCCGCACGTCGCGCCGTACACGATCACGCCGATGCTCGATGCCGGAACCGACGGATCGATGCCGCCGCCGGCCGTCTGCCCCGCCGATCAGATCGATCCGGCGCCGAGCGGATCGATCGCGCGTCGTTGGGTCGAGCAGGCGCTCGGCGCGATCCGCCGCGACGTGCCGCGACCGGGCGTGCACGCGCGCAACCTCTACCATCTGTCCTCGGCGATGTGGGATGCGTGGGCGAGCTACGACGCCACGGCCGACGGCGTGTTCTCGACCGAGCGCAACACCGCGACGGACGTCACCGCGGCGCGCGACGAAGCGATCAGCTACGCGGCCTACGATCTGCTCGTGCATCGCTACGCGAGCCAGACCGGCGGTGCGGTGTCGACCGCGTGCTTCGGCGCGTTCATGGGCACGCTCGGCTACGACGTCACGAACACCGACGCGACGGGAAGCGCGCCGAGCGCGGTGGGCCACCGCATCGCGAGCGCGATCATCACGACCACGATGAACGACGGCGCGAACGAGGCGATGAACTACGCCGACACGACCGGCTGGACGGCGACGAACCCGCCGCTCGTCGTCGATCAGCCGGGCACGATGCTCCCCGATCCGAGCCACTGGCAGCAGATCAACCTCGCGGTCGCCGAGACGCAGAACGGCATCATCACGATGTCGGGCGTGCAGAGCTACATCGGCGCGCAGTGGGGCTCCGTCACGCCGTTCGCGATGACGCGGGCTTCGGCCGGCGCGCCCTATCACGACGGTGGACCGCCGCCCGCGTTCGGCACGATGGAGATGCAGGACGCCGTGCGCGACGTGCTGCATCGCGCGTCCACGCTCGATCACACCGACGGCGTGACGATCGACATCTCGCCCGGCGCGTACGGCAACAACACGCTCGGAGAGGACGATGGCCACGGTCACGCGACGAACCCCGTGACGAGCGCGCCGTATGCCGCGAACGTGGTCCCGCGCGGCGACTTCGCGCGCGTGCTCGCCGAGTTCTGGGCCGACGGGCCGCGCTCCGAGACGCCGCCCGGTCACTGGTTCTTGCTCGGCACGCAGGTGAGCGACTCGCCGATGTGTGATCACCGCTTCGAGGGGATGGGCACGCCGCTCGATCGCCTCGAGTGGGACGTGCGCCTCTATCTCGCGATCGGCGGCGCGGTGCACGATGCGGCGATCACCGCGTGGGAGCTCAAGCGCATCTCGACGACGGTGCGTCCGATCTCGCTCGTGCGTGCGATGGGCGCGCTCGGACAGGCCTCGGATCCGTCGGGCGATCACTACGATCCGCACGGGTTGCCCCTCGTGCCCGGCGAGATCGAGCTCGTGACCGAGGCGAGCTCGGCGCCCGGCGAGCGACACGAAGCGCTGCGCCACTACGTCGGTCAGATCGTCGTGCGCAGCTGGCGTGGCGAGCCCGGCGATCGCACGAGCGAGATCGGCGGCGTCGCGTGGATTCGAGCGATCGATTGGCTGCCCTACCAGCGCCGCACGTTCGTGACGCCCGCGTTCCCCGGCTTCGTCTCGGGGCACAGCACGTTCAGTCGCGCGGCGGCCGAGGTGCTCGCGGCGTTCACGGGCTCCGCGTATTTCCCCGGCGGCATGGGCGGATTCCACGCCGCGGCCAATCACTATCTCGTGTTCGAGCAGGGACCGAGCGTGGACGTCGATCTGCAATGGGCCACGTACTTCGACGCGGCCGATCAAGCGGGGCAGTCCCGCATCTACGGCGGCATCCACATCTTGCCCGACGACCACGTCGGCCGGAGACTCGGCAGTCAGGTCGGACAGGACGCGTATGCACGGGCTCGCACGTACTTCGACGGCAGCGCGCGTCCCTGAGAGGACGCTGGCGCTGACGCTCGCTCTGGCGATCGCGTCGTGCACGCCATCGATCTCCGACGTCGATGCGGAGCTCGCGGACGCAGGCCCGTCGGATGCAGGCCCGATCTCGGTGCTGCTCGGCACCGGCGCGCACGAGTTCACGCCGATCGCGGAAGGCCAGACGCTGCTCCTCGCGCGCGGATGTCAGGGCTTGCAACACGTCTGGATCGCGCTGCGGGCCACGGGGATCGCGCCGCGGGGTGTGGGCGTCTCGCTCTCGCTGACGCGAGCGAGCGATGGAACGACCGTCTCTGCGCCGTTCGATACCGCGATCACGTTCAGCCCCGATGCGACCGGCAGCTTCGAGGATCTGAGCGGGCTGATGCTCGTCGTGCCGACGCCCGACGCCGCGCTCGCGATGCCCTTGATGCTCTCCGTCACGATCACCGACCGACAAGGCCGCACGTCGAGCAGCACGCTCGACGTGACGCTCGCGTGGGGCACGGAGATCTGCGGGATGTGATCTCTGGCAGGAGTGGTCCGGACAGCGGACCCGACACAATTGCGTCGGCCCGGCTGCGCCGGGCACTCCGGCACAGACGTGGCATCGCGCGTGCACCGAAGCGGCCACCCGAGCTGCGTTGCGCAGCCTGGCACAGCCGAGGTGCGCATGAAGCTCTCGATCACCCTCGCCGCATCGCTCCTCTTTCTCTCGCTCGTGCCGAGCGATGCGCTCGCGTGCGGCGGTTGCTTCGCGCCGATGGGCACCGTCACGGACGTGAGCGCGCATCGCATGGCGTTCCTCTCGTCGCCGAGCGGCAGCGTGCTCTGGGACCAGATCCAGTACACGGGCAGCCCGGAAGACTTCGTGTGGGTGTTGCCCGTTCGAGGGACGCCGAGCGTCGAGGTCGCCGACAACGGCTTCTTCGAGGCGCTCGCCACGTACACGACGATCCGGATGACGGCGCCCACGCCGCCGCGCACGTTCTGTCCGGGGAACTACTGTCCCGGGCAGTATCCCGGCTACGCCTACGCCGACGCAGGCGCCGTGTCGGCCTCCGATGCGTCGGTGAGCGTCTATCACGAGGGCGTCGTCGGGCCGTACGACACCGCGACGATCGGCAGCACGGACTCGATGGCGCTCGTCACGTGGCTGCAAGATCACGGCTACGCGATCGACGCCGCGCTGATGCCCACCATCGGCTACTACGTCGATCAGGGGATGAACTTCGTGGCGCTACGCCTGCGGCCGAGCGTCGGGATCGATCGCATGACGCCGGTGCGGATCAGGACGCCCGGGCTCGCGCTCACACTGCCGCTGCGCATGGTCGCCGCCGGCGTGCACGACGAGGTCGCGCTCGAGCTCTTCGTCTTCGCCGAGTCGCGCATGGAAGCGGCGAGCTTCGGCAACGCCGAGGTCGATCGCGCGGCCATCACGTTCGACTGGGCCACGCGCACGTTCGACTACGACGCGCGCTTCGACGACGCGCTCTTCTCGGGCACGGGCACCGCGAACAACTGGGTCACCGAGTACGCGCAGCCCGCGCCGCTCTACGCGCTCGCGGGCTACAACAGCGGATACGGCACCGACGTCCACTCGGGCGCGGCGGACACGCAGATCGTGATGGATGCGCTGCCGGACGCGTACCTGACGCGCCTGCGCACGCGCCTTCCGCCTTCGCAGCTCGACACGGATCTGACGCTGCGCATGGCGCACGGCGGCGATCTCGGAACCAACATCGCGGTCACGCGCGAGCTGCATCGCGCGCCCGACGTGGTCTGTGACCCGGCTCCGCCGTGCCCGAGCGGGGCTCATTCCAGCGCGGGTGGTGGCTGCGCGGTCGGCGGATCGAGCCCGCGCGCGGCGCTCGCGATCGCGGTGATCGTGGCGGCCTGGCTCGCGCGTCGTCGTCGCTCCTGACGATCAACGAACGCGCGCGGTGTGAACGACGAAGCGCCGGCTCCACACCGGCGCATCGGAGATCGAGAGCACGCGCTCGCGAAATCGCGCGCTTCGCTCGGCGTTCATCGCGGGGCCGATGAACGAGATCGACTCGAGGATCCGCACGAGCGCCCTGGGATCGACCGGCGTCGCGTCGTCGAACGTCTCGGACGGCTCCGCTTTGGCGCTCGTGATCGAGAAGAGCCGCCCGATCGCGTGATCGACGCGGCGCGGGCGACGAGGCGCGGCCTCTTCCATCGCGCTGCGGACGGCGCGCATGAACGGTGTGTCCGCCATCTCGCACGTGATCACGATCAGAACGGCGCCACGCGCGAGCGTGCGCCGCAGCTCGGCGCCGACGCGCGCCACGTCGAGGAAGTGAATCGCATCGGCGATCAGCGCCGCATCGAGCCCGCCGTCCTCGAAAGGCAGCGCCTCCGCCATCGCATGCAGCGCGGTGATCGGAAGCCCCTTCGCGCGCGTCTCGAGCGCATCGCGCATCCCGAGCGCCGCTTCGATCGCGGTGATCGCGTGCCCTCGTCGTGCGAGCGGCAGAGCGAGGTGACCGATGCCCGCGCCGATGTCGGCGATCTTCGCGTGGCCCTCCAAGCGCGCCGCGACCGCGTCGACGAGCGAGGCAGGATAGTCGGGTCGCGCCGCGTAGGCGTCGACCATGCGGTCGAAGACCCACGCTTCTCGGTCCTCCAGACGTGCCCGACGTGCCACGATCGCGGCATCGTCGCACGGCATGCGATGGAGGCTTGTCGTTCGTGCGCCGAGTCGCGAGACTGCGGGCCTCATGCCTTCTCTCGACGAAACCACGGCCACGGTCTGGGCCACCACGAAACCCGCGATCGGGCTGCTCGCCACGAGCGGCTGTGCTCGCGCCGCCGCGACTGCGCTCTCCGCCGAAGAGCGCGTGCCCTTCGAAGCGCTGAGCACGGCGATCCTCGCATGGTGGCCTCAGAAGAAGCGCCCACCGCGCGAGATCCTGCAGAACGAGTACACCGCATGCCTCGATCTCTTCGGCGCGGCGACCGACAGCGCGCGCCTCGAGCCGGCGCTGGAAGCGGCGCAGCATCAGATGGAGGCGATGCGCGTGCTCGTGCCGGCGAGCTTCACGTTCCACGAGCTCGGCACCGCGCAGCCGTGCGATGCGGAGTCGCTGACCAAGCTCGTGCGACGTCTCGCGAAGCTCACCAAGACGGATCTCGAGCTCTGGAAAGGTCGATTCGAGTACTTCCTCTCGTTCACGGAGCTCTCCGGTCCCGATGCTGCGTGGCCCGAGCTCGTCGCCAAGACCGCGCGCATGGGCTTCGATCGACCGATGCGCGGGCTCAAAGAGCTGAGCAAGTCGCTGCAGGAGCTCGCGCGCTCGTCCGATCTCGGCGCGTTCGC
This sequence comes from uncultured Sandaracinaceae bacterium, assembly GCA_964429305.1. Lineage (GTDB taxonomy): Bacteria > Myxococcota_A > Polyangia > Polyangiales > Sandaracinaceae > JBBSAT01. Next base: position 42,795 of record CAYSCF010000012.1, read on the forward strand.
GAGCTGGTCCACGATGGGCCCCAAGCACGCGCTGACGTTGCAGCTCGGCAAGACGAAGCGAACCGCGATGCTCGACGACGAACAGCGCGCCGCGTTGGTGGCCGCCCTTCCGTGGCTCGTCTGACCGGAGACCTGTCGTCTTGAAGAGGCGCGGCTTCGACGCGGACGAGATCGATGCGCAGGGCCCCGGGCCGCTGCGCACCGAGCCTGCGCCGCACACCGGCAGGGCGATCGCGCTCATCTTCGCCAGCTGGGTGCTCCCGCTCTGGATCTTCGTGTCGCTCTTCAACTCCGTCGAGCAAGAGCCGATGACGCGCAGCCTGCACACGGCCCTCGTCGTCACGAGCATGGCGCTCTTGCTCGTCGGGATGGGCCTGGCGATCCGCGCCATCGATCTGTCCCGCAAGAACCCGCGGATGCGGCGGCGGCTGGCGGTGGCGGGGTTCCTGCTCGCCGTCGCCACACCCGTCGTATGGGCCACCGAGCTCACGCTGGCGTGGGAGGTCCTGCTCACGCGCGAGCGCCTGGATGCGCAGGCCGATGCGAATGCAGAGGCAGGCGATGCATCTTCCTCGCCCGCCGAGTAGAGTCCGCCGCGATGAACACGCTGATGAAGGGCGCGCTGCCCAACGTTCTCTCCGCGATCGGCAACACGCCCATCATCAAGCTCAACCGGCTCGGCGCCGATCTGCCGGCGAGCATCTACGTGAAGTGCGAGTTCATGAACCCGGCCGGGTCCATGAAAGACCGCATGGTCATGCGCATCCTCGACTCCGCCGAGAAGCGTGGCGAGCTCAAGGCCGGCGGCACGATCATCGAGGCGACGAGCGGCAACACGGGCGCCGCGATCGCGATGATCAGCGCCATCCGCGGCTACAAGTGCATCTTCGTCATGCCCGACAAGATGGCGGCGGAGAAGATCCAGTCGCTCAAGGCGTACGGAGCGAAGGTCGTCGTCTGTCCGACCGCGGTCGAGCCCGATGACCCGCGCAGCTACTACCAGGTGGCCAAGCGCCTCGCGAACGAGACGCCGAACTCGTTCTACGCGAACCAATATCACAACCTCGACAACCCCGAGGGTCACTACCACTCGACGGGCCCGGAGATCTGGGAGCAGACGAAGGGCGAGGTCGACGTGCTCGTCGCCGGCATGGGCACGGGCGGCACCGTCTCGGGCACGGGGCGCTTCCTCAAGGAGAAGAAGCCCACGCTGCAGATCGTCGGCGTCGATCCCGTCGGCTCGCTCTACTACGACTACGTCAAGAGCGGGCGCGTCACCAAGCCGTTCACGTACAAGGTCGAGGGCATCGGCGAGGACTTCTTCCCGAGCACGATGAACCTGAAGATCCTCGACGAGATCATCCGCGTCGACGACAAGGAGTGCTTCACGACGACGCGCGATCTCGTGCGTCTCGAGGGTCTCTACGTCGGCGGCAGCTGCGGCGCGGCGGTGGCCGGCGCGCTCAAGTACGCGGCGCAGACGCAGAAGAAGGAGAACATCCTCGTCATCCTTCCGGACTCGGCGGGCAAGTATCTCTCGAAGATCTTCAACGACGACTGGATGCGCGAGAACGGGTTCCTCGAGAACACGGGCCTCGGCGTGGTCGCGGACCTGCTCAAGACCAAGAGCGAAGAGATCATCACGGCGCAGCCGAGCGATCGCGTGCGCGACGTCATCGCGCGCATGAAGGCGCACGGCATCTCGCAGCTGCCGGTCGTGCAGGACGGCAAGCTCGTCGGCGCCGTCGCCGAGGTCGATCTGCTCCGCTATCTCGTCAGCGGCGAGCACTCGCTCGACAGCGCCGTGGGCGCGCTGGCCGAGAGCGACTACGCGACGGTCTCGCCGCGCACGAGCATCGAGAACCTGCAGGGCCTCTTGAACGACGCCCGCATGGCGATCGTCACCGACGGGGCGACGATCGCCGGCGTCGTGACGAAGATCGACATGATCGACTTCCTCGCGCGCCGCGCGTCCTGATCTCTGCCGGAGGGCTCGAAGGCGAGCCGACGCAATCGTGTCGCGACTCGGCCGCTACGGGCACCAACCGGTGGCGCTGAGATCCTCGCCAGCTCCGCAGATCGCTTCGGGCCCGTGGCCGTAGTTCGCTTCGACGAATGCGGACAGAGAAGGCATGTCGAGGCACGTGGCTTCGTACGTGTGCTCCCACGCGACGGCCGCGATCGGCGAGGCGAGATCGTGCGCCGGCACGACGATGATCCGCGACATCCAGGTCTCGTCGCGACAGAGCGGATCGGCACCGTGCGCGACGATGAGCGCGGCGTAGGCCGCGCGGACGTCGGAGGCGGCGCTGCTCGACGGATCGTAGGCGAGCACGACGCCGCCGTGCTCGAGCGAGTGCACGAGGAATCCCCACGGCACGGGCGTGTCGTACGTTCGATAGTTCGCCCAGATCGAATAGTGATCGCCGCTCGAGGGCGGGATGAACGGATAGTCGATCTCGCTGCACGGGTCGTGGTGGTTGCGCGACATCGCCGGCTCGAGCGACGTCGTCACGTTGCAGCTCGTCGCGGGCGCGATCGGCGTGGCCGCCGGGTGCGTCGTGACGATGTTCGTCCGCTGCCCCACCCCGGACGCGGTCCCGGGGGCGCAAGAAGAAAGGAGAAAGAGGCCTAGAAAGATGCGCAGGGCGAGCACGTGTGCGTACGCATCTTGGGGCTATGCTCGCGCCGATGTCGACACGAAGTCGTTGGTTCGTGCGAGCGCTCCTCACGCTCGCTCTTCTCGTTCCTGCCCAGAGCGCGCTCGCGTGGCCGACCGTGGATGCCGCTGGCCCGCGCGTTCCGTTGCTCGCCGGACGCTGGACGCTCGCGATGCCCACGGACACCGCGCGCGCGACGCCGACGCTGCCGCCCTCGATGCCTCCCGCGGTCGACGAGCGTGACAGCGTCGCCGTCTACCAGAACGGCGAGGGAAGCATCGCCGTACGCAGCACGCTGCTCGAGTCGACGCGCCCCGACGATCTCGAGGCGGCCGTGCGCGCGTTGCCTGCGCCGTGCCCGACGCCGACGTACGGCACGCTCGGCGATCGCACCGACGTCGTCGCGATCCGCTGCACCGAGGCCTCGCCCGACGGCGCGTTCCGACCGATCTCTCTCTACGCGGTGCATCCCGACGGATGGGTCGACCGCATCGAAGCGCTCGTCGACACGGAGAACCACACCGAAGAGACCGCGCGCACTGCGGCGGTCGCATATGCGGAAGCACTGCTGGCGACGCTCACCGCGGGAGAAGCGCCGCGACCCGTCGAGACGGGCACGATCACGATCGTCAGCGCGTGCACCGACGGCGATGCGTCCGATCCGCTCACGGTCACGCTGCCCGCCGACTGGGTCGCGATCCGCGACACCGCCCCCGAGCACGATCTCGTCCGCTTGATGCGCGTCGTGCCGCTCGGGACGCAGCGGGTGATGGTGGCCATCGATCTGACGGGCGCCGAGACCGAGGTCCCGCGTGTACCGCCGGGCTCGGGCACGCATCGACACGGAACGCTGCTCGGCAGCGACGCGGACTGGCTCGTGCTCCACGAGGAAGGCACGCCGCTCGCGATGTGGCAGCTCGCGAGCACGATCTCCGTCGACTGCGGCGGCGGCACGACGTACGCGCGCACGATGCGCCTCTCGCTCGGCGGACCGACGGAGATCGTCGACCCTGCAGAGACGGTGCTCGAGACGATGGCGCTCGGCGGCGCGCGTGGCCATCACGTCAGCGTCACGCCGATCCCGCTCGAGGTCGCGGCGGAGGAAGCGCCCGTCGAAGCGCAGGCCGAAGGCGCGGACGATCACGAGGCCGAAGAGCAGAGCCACCTCTGGTCGTACGCGATCGGCGGCGCGAGCCTCTTGCTGCTCGCGGCGGCGATGGTCCTGCGCGGTCGCACCACGCGACCGAAGTGAACGAGATTGAGCGAGGCGCGCACAGAGGAAGCGACACCACGCCACGAGCAACGCGCGCGTGAGCGCGGTCGCGCGTGGCAGAGCCGTGATCTGACGTACGGCGCGGTTCTTCTCGGCACCGCGGGCCTCGTTCGGTTGGGTGCCCTTTCGACACGCGATGCGTGGCAGGCGCTGTTCACGCGGAGCCTCGATCTCGCCGAGCCACCGGCGCTCGCGCTCGAGCGAAGCATGCTCGCGGGCGCTCGGATCGGCGTGCCGCTGCTGCTCGTCATCGTCGTGATCGGCGCGACCGTCAGCGCGCTCCAGCTCCGCGGTTTGTTCGCGCCCGGCGCGATCGCGCCCGATGGATCCCGGCTCGATCCTTCGTCGCGCTTCGGGGATCAGGCCGCCCCGAGCCTCGCCGCGCGCTCGCTGCTCGGACTCGCGCGCATCGCCCTCGTGCTCTCGGTCGGCATCGCCACGTGGATCGCGTGCATGCCCGGCATCGCCACGCTCTCGCGTCAGGCGCCGACCGCGGCCTTCGATGCGTGCATCACGATCGTCGTCGCGCTCGCCTCGCGCATCGGTCTCGCGCTGATCGCGTTCGGCGTGGTCGATGCGATCGTGGAGCGTGCGCTGTACCGCGCGTCGCTGAAGATGACGCGCCGCGAGCGAGAGCGCGATCGACGCGACGCCGAGGGAGACGTGCAGCTGCGCCGCGAGCGAGAGCGCGTGCGAGGCGAGCTGCATCGCGAGGGCGATCTCGACGAAGCGCGTGCGGCGGCTCTCGTCGTGCTCGGAGACGACGTCGCGATCGCGCTCGGCTACGACGAGACCGACCCGGATGCCGTGCCGCGCGCGCTCGCGATCGCCCGAGGCGCGCTCGCCGAAGAGATCGCTCGTCAGGCGCGAGAGCACGGGACGAAGATCGCCGCCGACGATGCGCTCGCCACGCAGCTCGCGATCCTGCCGCCCGGAGGCTTCATCGGCGAGGCGCTCTACGAGCCCGTCGCGCGCGCGATGTCGCAGAGCGCGACGCCGTGACCGAGCCGGATCGCATGCTGATCGAGGTCGCGATCCCCGCGCCGCTGCGACGCACGTTCACGTACGCCGTGCCCGATCCGATGCGGGAGCGTGCGGTGATCGGCGCGCGCGTCGCGGTGCCCTTCGCGCGCCGAAAGGTTCCGGGCTTCGTCGTCGGCACGAGCTCGACCGCGCCCGAAGGCGTGCGCGTGCTCTCGATCGCGGGCGTGCTCGACGCGACGCCGGTGTTCCCCGCCGAGCTCGCCGCGTTCCTGATGGAGGCTGCGTCGTACTACCTACACCCGATCGGCGAAGTGCTGCGTGGCGCCGCGCCCGCGCTCGATCGCGACGCCGTCGCCGCGCTGAAGGCGAGCGGGTTCCTCGCGCGCGCGAGCGAGCTCAAGACGGCCACGCGCGTGACGATCGATCGCATCAAGATGTGGAAGCGCGTGCCGGGCGCCGAGCTTCCCGCGCGCACGAGCGCCAAGCAGCGAGAAGTGATCGCGGTGCTCGAGGCGCGTGGGTCGGTGAGCGAGGCCGAGCTGCGGACGCTCGTCACCGTGACGCGCGCGACGCTGACGCGCCTGGCCGAGAAGGGTCTCATCACCGTCGAGCTGGCCGACGCGCCGCGCGATCCGTTCTTCGAGACGCGCATCGATCGGGACGTGCCGCCGTCGTTGTTCGACGAGCAGCGTCACGCGGTCGATGCGATCGCCGAAGCGCAGCGCGCGAATCGCCCCGCGACGTTCTTGCTCCATGGCGTGACGGGCTCGGGCAAGACCGAGGTGTACCTGCACGCGATCGCGCAGGCGCGCGCCGCGGGGAAGGGCGCGCTGCTGCTCGTGCCGGAGATCGCGCTCACGCCACAGCTCGTCGGTCGCTTCCGCGCGCGCTTCGGCGACGACATCGCCGTCCTGCACAGCGGCCTGACCGAGCGCGAGTGGTCGCGCATGTGGCACTCGCTCCGCAGTGGCGAGGTCACGCTCGCGGTCGGCGCGCGCTCCGCGATCTTCGCGCCCATCGCGAATCTGGGCCTGATCGTCGTCGACGAAGAGCACGACGGCTCCTACAAGCAGGAAGAGGGCTTTCGCTATCACGGGCGCGACCTCGCGGTGCTGCGCGCGCATCGCACGAACGCGGTGTGCATCCTCGGCAGCGCGACGCCATCGCTCGAGAGCCACCAGATGGCGGTGAGCGGCAAGTACCACCGGCTCGTGCTCGCACGTCGCGCCAACGATCGACCGCTACCGCCGGTCGAGATCGTCGATCTCTCGCGCACCGGCGCGGGACCGACGCGCGATCCGATGATCTCGCTGCCGCTCCATCGCGCGCTCGAGCGATGCCTCGGTGGCGGTCATCAAGCAGTGCTCTTCCTGAACCGCCGCGGCTTCGCGCCGTCGGTGCGCTGCGCGAGCTGCGAGCAGATCCAACGATGCCCGGCGTGCTCGGTCTCGCTGACCGAGCATCGACGTGCGGGCTCGCTGCGTTGTCATTACTGCGACTACGCGCAGCCGATGGGCACGGCGTGTCAGCGCTGTGGCTCGCTCGATCTCGTGATGCTCGGCCTCGGGACGGAGAAGCTCGAGGAGACGATCGGCAAGGCCTTTCCCGGCGCGCGCATGGCGCGGCTCGATCGTGACGTGGCGACCGGGCAAGGCGTGGAGGCCGTGCTCGATCGCGTGCGGCGTCGCGAGGTCGACGTGCTCGTCGGCACGCAGATGGTCACGAAGGGGCACGATCTGCCGGGCGTGACGCTCGTCGGCGTGCTGCTCGCCGATCAGTCGCTCGCATTCCCCGACTTCCGCGCGGCCGAGCGCACGTTCCAGCTTCTCACGCAGGTCGCGGGTCGCGCAGGTCGCGCCGAGAATCCGGGCGAGGTCGTGCTGCAGACGTTCCAGCCCGACGATCCGGCGATCCGCGCGGCGAAGGAGCACTCGTACGACGCGTTCGTGCGCTCCGAGATCCGCTCGCGCGAGGATGCGGGCTATCCACCGTTCGGAAGGCTCGCGGCGATCCGCGTCGATGCTGGCGACCAACACGCGTCCGAGCGCACGGCCGCGATGCTCGCCGGCGTCGCTTCGGGGACGGCGCTCGTGCGGACGGGGCGCGTCGACGTGCTCGGCCCGGCGCCCGCGCCGATCGAGCGCATCCGCGGTCGCTATCGCCATCGCTTCTTGCTCAAGTCGAAGGAACGGCAGGCGCTGCGCGCCGTCGCGCTCGCGGTGCTCGGCCGCATCGAAGAAGGCCTCGGCACTTCGCGCGCGACGGTCGACATCGATCCCGTCAACATGCTGTGACAGGAGTGCTCGTCCCGAAGGACCCGGACGGGAGCGCCGCAGGCGCGGACGGTAGGGGCCGGAGCGGACGAGCCGACGTAGTCGGAGCGAAGGTGTGACGATGCGGTTCTCCGAGCGGAGCGATCGACGCGAAGTGCGGGCCGACGACGAGCCCGGTGATGTCGACTTCCGAGCACGGATCGCGTCGGAGCTCGGTCTCGCGCCCGATCGAGTCGTGACCGCACCGAGCGTGGCGTCCATCCACCTCGCGCTCTTCTACGTGCTCGCCGACGCGGGCGACGAGGTCCTCGTGCTCGGCTCTGCCGACTCGACGGTCGGCGAGGCCGCGCGGATCTCCGGGCTCGACGTCCAGGCGATCGCCGACCTCGACGCCGAGTCGCTGTTCGAGAGCGCGGGCGAGCGTACGCGTGCGATCGTCATCGAGCGCGAGGTCGATCCCGAAGTGATCGAGCTGCTGGCCGAGCTCGATCTGCCCATCGTGTCGAGCCGGCGCATCGCGCACAGGATCTACGAGACGGCGGACGCGCCTCTGCTGGCGCTCGTCGGCTCACGCAGCTCGATCGCGTGGCTCGCCGTGCTGGGCCCGGCCGATCGCGCCGAGCCGCTGCTGACGCGCCTCGAGCCCTTCGCCCGGGTCTTCTTCACGCGCGACCGAGGCTCGTCCTAGCTCACCTTCGCGAGGTGAAGCGGAATGGGCGGCGGGCGCGGTGAGCCACGCATCCGCTTGCCGAAGAAGAGCATCGCGAGCGCGAGCACCGTGAACATCAGGTGCAGCACGACGATGGGGCGCATCACCATCTGCGCCGCGCGCGTCTGTCCGGCTTGCAGCGCGTCGATCTCGGGCAGGCGCTCGTCTTGGATGCGACCGAGAACGCCTGCATCGATCGCCTCACCGCGCGTGATCGCCGGGACGAGGTGATTGGCCGCCACGAACGTGTCGCGGATCGCGACGTTCAGACCCTGACCTCCGGACGGCGACATCGTGTGCGCGGCGTCGCCGAGGAAGAGGATGCCCGGCGCATGCCAGCTCTTCACACGATCGACGAGAATCTTCAGCACCTGCGTCTCGGTCCGTGCGTCCAGCTTCTCGTCGACGAGGCGGCGGACCTCGCCCGAGAGCGTCGGCAACAGCCGGGCACGGAGCGCGGGCAGATCCTTCTTGAGCGCGGCGAGATCACCGGGCGCACTGAACGCGATGTGCAAGCGCTGGGCGCTCGACGGCTGCAGAACCGTGACCGTTCCGCGGCCGAACATGTGGACCTCGACCGTGCTCGGCAGCGACGCCGCGGCATCGGAGAAATCGAAGCGCAGCCAGAGCGCATCGGCCGTGCTCGCGAACGTCTGCGTCTCGAGCATGCACGACTTGCGCAGCGCGCTGTTCCGCCCGTTGCAGACGACGAAGAGGTCTCCATCGACGCGGCCTAGGGCGCCACTTCGCCGCGTCTCGAGCGCGACGACGCGTTCGCCGTCTCGGATCGCTGCGAGCGCGGTCGTGCCGAGCTCGAGGCGATAGTGTGGATACGTGCTGCAGAGCTCGTGAAGCAGCTCGAGGAATCCCGGCTGCGAGACGATCGCGCCCACCTCGACCAGGCCCGGCGTTCGCACGCGGCGACGATGACCGACGAACATCTGGCGCTCGACGTCCGGCAGCGCGAGCCCGCGCTCGACGAGCTTCGCGAAGATGCCCGCCCGCTCGAGCTGCTCGACGACCGACCGCTGCAGCAGCTCTCCGCGGAACTCGCGTCGGAAGTCGGGATGACGCTCGAGCACGCAGACCTTCACACCGCTCGAGACGAGCTGATAGGCGAGCAGCATCCCTGCGGGACCGGCTCCGACGACGACCACCTGACGCGGATCCGCGCTCATCATTCGCCTTCCTTCTCCACGTCGAGCCACCCGAGCCACTCTCGGATCACCTGCAGCCTCTCGGGCGCGATCCGATAGGTTCGCCCCGTTCCCACGCGCTCGTGCGTCACGAGCCCCGCGTCCTCGAGCACGCGCAGATGCCGCGTCGTCGTCGGCCATGCGTGCGCGAACCGCCCGGCGATGTCTCCGGCGCTCATGCTCCCACCGCGCAAGTGGAGCGTCAGAAGGATCTGCCGCCGCGCACGATGCGAGAGCGCCGAGAAGACGGCGTCGAGCGCGTCGAGACGCTCCGCAGGGGTCGGCTTCGTCAAAAGCCCGTGGGCTCGAGGTGGAGGAACTCCATGCCGTCGGTGAGCGTCCCCATCGGCTCCCACACGGCCATCACCTCCGGCATCTGATGCGCGGCGTTGGCGGCGTTCTCGTCCTTCCACTGCATGCGCTCGACGAAGACCGTCTTGCGATCGCGGGTGACCGCCTTCCACGTCTTCGGCAGCTCTGGCCCGCTGAGCCCGGCGCTCTGGAGCGCGGGCCCGTGCTGCTGGAGCAGCTTCGCGAAGGCGGCCTCCTGGCCGGGCTTCACACGGTAGATGCAGAGAACGTCGATCGGTCCGGAGTGGCTCATGGTGCGGGGATTCCTTAGTTAGCGAGTATGCTAATTAGGTCGCTCGCACGTCGCGGTCAAGGCGGCGCGTGCGATCCGCGTGGCCCGTATCGGGCGCGCGGTGTGGCCCTTGTCGTCGCGCGTGTGCGAACGGATCGTGGCGGTCATGACGCGCCTCGATCTGGTGATCTTCGACGGCTTCGACGAGCTGGATGCGATCGCGCCCTACGAGATGCTAGCTGCCGCGGGCCTCTCGCCGCGGCTGGTCGTGCTCGCCGGTCGCAGCACGCGCGTTCGCGCGCGACACGGCCTCGTGCTGGAAGCGCACGGCACGATCTCCGAGAGCGAGATCACGGCAGGCGACTGGGTCATCGCGATCGGCGGCGGCTATCTCGCGAACGCGGCCACCGGCGTGCGCCCCGAGATCGCGCGCGGCGAGATGCCCGCCTTCTTCGCCGCTGCCCGCGCGCGCGGCGCGCACCTCGGCTCCGTGTGCACGGGCGCGATGCTCCTCGCCGCCGCCGGCCTCGTGAAGGGGCGCCGCGCGATCACGCACCGCACCGCGATCGAAGATCTCGCGAAGGCCGGCGCGATCATCGTGAACGAGCGCGTCGTCGACGACGGCGATCTCGTCACCGCCGGCGGCGTCACGAGTGGCCTCGACTTCGGCCTGCATCTCGTCGGAAGGCTGCTCGGCGACGACGCGAGGAAGAAGGCCAGCGAGCGCGCCGAGTACCCGCCGCCGCGGCCGGGGGGCACCTTGCTCGGCTGACGATCGGTCGTAAGTCCCGCCGATGCGTGAGCTCGGCATCGGCATGCTTCTCTCGACGTGGGGAGCGTTCGCGCTCTGCTTCGCGTGCGATCCGGCGACCACGAGCAGCGGAGATCTCGTCGGCAACTTCGCGATCAACGCGACGCTGCGATCGAACACCTGCGCGCCCGGCTACAACCCGACGCCGACCACGAGCTTCGCGGCGAGCGTGCACGTGTCGGGCGCGAACGCCACGTGGTCCGCGAGCGGAGCCAGCGTGACCGGCACGGCCACCAGCAACTCGATCCACGTCGTCGCGACGTCGTCGATGGAGCCGTACTCCGGCTGCGTGATCGATCAGACCGAGACGATCGACGCGACGTACGTCGAGACGCCGACCGACTCGGGCACGCCGGACGCGGGCACGCACTCCGCGACGATCTCGGGCACCGACACGATCACGCGCTCGACGTCGTCGGGCCCGCCGTGCGCCGACATCCTCGTGGTCAACGGCGGCATCTACCCGACGCTGCCCTGCAGCGCGACGTTCGACTTCACCGGCGCGACGAACTGACCGGGGCGATCGCGCCAGCCGACGCGAGCTACGCCGCGAAGAGCGCGCGCCACGACACGAACGGTGCGAGCGCGATGCGATACGATATCGTGCGATGACGGCAGGGAGTGGCAGGCCGATGCGCTCGAGATCTCACGCCGACTCGCCGAGGACCCATTCGCGAGCGCTCCTTCACGCGTGCGTCCTGCTCGCCGTCGTCGCCGCGCTCGGCTGTGGCGCGCGCTCCCGATCGGGCAGCACTTCGCCCTCGGCCGTCCTGCTTCGGCTGCGGCCCCACGTCGGCGAGCGCTATCGAAGCGTCATGTCGTCCCGCAGCAGCTGCTCGCACGGCGAGACGACGGCCACGAACACCACCGACATGCGGGTCGAGCGCATCGAGCCTTCGAGCGGTGACGTCACACTGGTGTCCACCACCACGACGCTCATCGACGTGGGCCCCGACGGTGGCGGACGACAGGAGAGCGCCACCGAGTCGATCGTCACGTTGGACGCGCGGCACCGTCCGCTCTCGCGCTCGTCGACGGAAGACGGCTTCTCGTTTCGCGTCGTCGACGGCGCCGAGCTCCCCGAGGGTCCCGTCGACATCGGCGATGCGTGGGACGAGGTCGACGAGATGACGCAGCCCGACGGCGTCGTTCGGATGCACATCCATCGCGTGCTGATCGCCTTCGAAGGAACGGCCGACGACCGCATCGCCGTCGTCGAGTCGACGGTCCGCCTCGAGCCTTCCGCGTCCGATGCCGCGCCGACGCGAGACATCGTGCGGATCGCAGCTCGCGATGCGTTCCTGGTCGAGAGCCACTCCACCCTCGTCTCGCGCGGATGCACGACGACGACCGACATCAGCGTGCGCGCGATCGATTGAGCGAGATGCGCGCAGCCCGGAATGTTCGCGCGTCGCGTCGAGGTGCGCTCGAGCTCGTCTGCATCCACCGCAAGAGCGGGCCGTGATCAGCCGGTGCCGCCTCTTCGCTCCAGATGTCCGGCGTCGTAGAGGCTGACCGAGTGCCAGTGAAGGTGCTCGGCGTAGAGCAAGATCGCTTCAAGAGCGGTCGGCCAGCTAGGTCAAGGGCCGTGAGCGACGGCCGGACTCCGTCGTCTCGTAGGTCGGCGGCCGAAGGGAGCGCGTTGGCGCGGGGCGAGGATCTCGGCAGCGTGGTGGTCGAGCTTCGTCGGGGCCCGCCTGCTTGACGGTCGTCGCACTGCGGCGCGACGCTGGACCTACAGGAGCCGCCGCATGAACGCCAAGCTCTCGGTCTTCTTCTCCGTGCTCGTGATGATCGCCGCGGGGATCGTGCCCGGGGTGGCGTCGGCCTGCATCGATCGGGATCGGCACGCGGGGACGGAGTCGACGCGATTCCGCTTCAACGGGATGCGGGACGAGGTCGCGGCGCACGTCGCGCGCGTGGCGCGTGAGCGTGGAGAAGTCGCCAGCCACCGCGTTTGGGCATGGCGCACGTCGAAGGCTCGCACATCGCACTGAGCTCCTCCGGGAGGGCGAACGCTATCGCTTCGGCTCGTACGTCATCGCGACCGCGCCCGACCCGAGCTCCACGCGCTTCACCAACCTGAGGTCGAGCGGCTTCGACATCCCCGCGAACAGCCATGGGCCGTGGCCGGCGACTCTCGGGTACACGACGAGCTCGTACTCGTCGATCAGGCCCAGCTCGGCGAGCGCGCGGGGCAACGTCAGGCCGCCGGTGTAGAGGCCTTCGCCGGGCTCGGCCTTGAGCTTGC
>CAYSCF010000013.1:0-42684 GCA_964429305.1 uncultured Sandaracinaceae bacterium
TACTTCACCGCAGACTTCACCGTCACGAGCTGCGCGTATATCGCGTTCGCTCTCTACGAGTATCCGCACCCCATTGGATTCGGCCTCGGTCAGATCGGCAACAACACGATCGGTATCTACAGCGTCTCGCGCCTTTGAACCGCATTGCGAGTAGTCGCTGTCGTAGGCGCTCCGGGGCCACGACCGAGGAGCTGGAATTGGGGCTCCACCTCGGATCAGCGTCGTCGCGTCTGACCTCTCTACGGTTCACGGAATCCGCAACCGCTTCAGGCCCTGGGGCGGCGGTGGCGCGACCACGCCTTCTGGAGTCGTGACGGTCGCAGGCGGGTCCGGCTCGCGCGCCACAGAAGTAGGCGGCGCGGTCGGCACTCCGGCCCCACCGCCCGCGCTCTCTCCTCCGCCGCCCGTCCTCGTCCCGTGCGCGCCGCCGACGTCCGAGCCGCCACCAGCGTGCGATACGGTCGTCGCGGGCGAAGCCGTCGTCGCGGGCGCCGTCGCGCGCGGGTGATGCCCTGTCGTCGTGCTGGGGGGCGGAGGCGGAGCGGTGCCGCGCCGGTCGTCCACGCCCGTTCCAGGCTGCAAGTCGACCACGATGCGCTGGTGGTAGCTGAGCCGCACGTCTTCCACGCGGCTTCGGAAACCTCGTGCTTCGATGCGTAGCTCGTGGAGCGCGGCGTCGTCGGCATCGACGACGTAGGACCAATGTCCGTCTTCGGCGCTCGTCGCAGGCCGGCCATCGATGAGCACGACCGCGTCCGTCGGGCTGACGATGAAGTCGATGGCTTCGGCGACGGTGGGCGGCGGCTCCATCGTCGTGCTCGGAGGTGGCGCGACCACCGCCGTCGGATCGGGCGCACGCGTCGAGACCCACCACGCGCCTCCGCCCGCCAATGCAGCAGCGACCACGACGAGCCCGACGATGCCCATCCAGCGCGGGCCGTTCGAGCTCGGCACACCGGTCGCCATCGACGGGCGCACATGGCTCTGCGCGGGAACCTGCGTCGCGTCGCGCTCGACCGGCGTCGCGATCGCAGCCGGCAGCTTCGGCGAGTCGCTCGGCATCGTCGATGCGAACGCGTCGCTCGATGCCTTCTTCGGCGGCGGCGCCGTGATCGATTCGAACGGCAACAACGAAGCCTTGAGCGTCGGACAGTCCTGCACGCGGCGATCGACGTCGCGCGTGAGGCATCGATCGATCACGTTCGCGAGCGCCTCGGGCACGTCTGGGCGCAGCGTGCGAATCGGCGTCGGCGTCTCGGTGCAGATCTTCACGATCAGCATCGGGTAAGCGTCGTCGTCGAACGGATAGCGGCCCGTGAGCGCGCGATAGAGGATCACGCCCAACGCCCAGATGTCCGTGCGGTGATCGACGCTCTTCTTCCCCTGTGCTTGCTCGGGCGACATGTAATACGCCGTGCCCATGATCGAGCCGGTCTTCGTCGCTGCGCGGCCCGCGCCCCCGCCCGTGTCGGACGACTGGAACTTGCTGATGCCGAAGTCGAGGACCTTCACGAAGTCGGGGTCGCCACCGCGCTTGAGCAGGAAGATGTTCTCGGGCTTGAGATCGCGATGGACGATGCCCTTCGCGTGCGCGGCCGCGAGCCCGTCGCACACCTGCACGACGATGTGCACGACGCGACCGATCGGCAGCCGCGGCTCCTTCTCGAGCAGGCCGGCGAAGTCGGTGCCCGACAGGAACTCGAGCACCATGAAGATGGCGCCTTCGGGCGTCCGGCCCATGTCGTTCACTTCGACGATGTGCTCGTGGCCGATCGCGGTCGCAGCGAGCGCCTCTTGATGGAAGCGCGCGACGATGTCGCCCGACATCGCGAACTGCGGGTGGAGCAGCTTGATCGCGACGCGCTTCTTGATGACGAGGTGCTCGCCCTCGTACACGGCGCCCATGCCCCCTTCGCCGAGCTTGCGAACGACGCGATAGCGATCCTGGAGGATCTTGCCGATCAGAGGATCGGAAGCCTCGGGCTCGTGCGCCCGCAGTGCGCCGGTCTCGTTCACGGCGGCTAGAATACTCCGGAGCTCGATGCAGCGTCACCGAATGACCATCGCCCTGACGCCCGCGGAGATCTCGCGGAGCTGGCTCGTCGAGCACTATCGACGGCAGAGCCGCGCGCCGATCCGGACGCTGGTTCCTGTGGGGCTCGCCCTCGTGGGCATCGTGATGCTCGTGCGGCAGCCTTCGCCCATCGCGTGGGTGGCGCTGCTCTGGGGGCTCTTCCTCTTGCTGCGGCCGATCACCGTCGCGCTGCGTCTGCGCTTCGGGTCCGGGCCCGCGAAGTCGTTCGACGTCACCGTCGATGCGCGTGGGGTCGACATCGTCGGCGCGTTGGGCAAGCGGCTCGTGCCCTGGAGCGAGATCACCGCGTCGGGCCTCGGCTCCGACTACCTCTGGTACGAGATCCGTCACGGCGCGCGCGCGACGATTCCGTTTCGCGTGATGATCGATCGCCCGGCGCTCGAGGCGCTCTTCGAAGAGCACGGCAAGCTGCGACGCTGACGCACAGTGCCGCAGGGCGCGCGCGTGCGTTACCCTGCCGGCCGTATGAACCGCATCGTCACGCTCGTCGTCGCGCTCACCTTTCTCGCGCTTCCGCAGATCGCGCAGGCACAAGCGCAGAAGCTGCTCATCACGCGGGTGTTCGTCGGACCGAACGAGGCCGAGTCGATCTCGATCTACAACCCGGGCGCGACGACGATCGATCTGACGCACTACTACCTGTCGGACAGCAACGTCTACTACAACGTCGTCGCGGGCATGCCTGCCTCCACGACGAGCGACTTCGTCGTTCAGTTTCCTTCCGGCAGCATGATCGCCGCGGGCGAGACCCAGTACGTGGCCGTCGCCGGCGCCGAGTGCTTCCGCTCCGCGTGCACCACGACGGGCACGTTCGCGGGGTTCGGCTTCTATCCGTCCTACGAGATCGCATCGACGACTGCTGCGAACAACTCCGCGACGGTGCCCGACATGGTCTCGCCCTTCGCGGGCGCGATCGGCGCGACGCGTGGGCTCACCAACGGCGGCGAGCCCGTGAGCTTGTTCTATTGGGACGGAAGCGCAGCGCGCGTCACCGACGTCGACTACGTCTACTACGGCACGCCTTCCTCCTCGAACCCCGTCGTGAACAAGACGGGCGTCGGGACCTATCTCGCCGACTCGGCCGACGTCGCGGCCCATCACGCGCCGGTCTCGACTGCCGCCAACCCCGGCACCTGCCGCGTCACGCCGTACGTCGAGACGGGCATGACGCTCACGGGCGGCAACGGCGTCGGCGGAAGCGACGAGACGAGCGAGACGTGCTCCACGAGTTTCGTAGCGTGCACGGTCTCGTCGGTCTCGTTGGTCGATGCGGGCACGAGCCTCGATGCGGGCGTGGATGCGGGCTCCGACGCGGGCGTCGATGCGGGCATGGACGCGGGCTCCGACGCTGGCGTCGACGCGGGCATGGACGCCGCAGCGAGCACGGTCGACTCGGGCGTCGACGGCGGCACCGACGCGGCCTCGACGCTCGACGCGGGCACGGACTCCGCCGTCCTCGTCACGACCGACACCGGCGCGACGCACGATGCGGGTCACGACGCGAGCGCAGCGGCCGACGCCGCGGCGCGCGATGCGGCGAGCGGGCACGACGCCGCCACCACCACCACGCCGCGCACGAGCAACTGTGGATGCACCGCGGCGGGCGCCGGCTCCGCGGCCGGCTCGTGGCTCGTGTTGCTCGCGCTCGGCGCGCTGATCCGTCGTCGCGTCAGAAGGTGAGCGCGAGGCCCGCGCTCCCCACGAAGCCGATCCCCAGCACTTCCAGCGGCCCGTCGGTCACCGACGTGAAGCGTGCTCCGGCGCGCGCGACGATCGTGAGCGGGCCGAGGTCGATGTCGAACCCGCCGACCGTCGCGATGGTCGGAGTCACTTGCGAGAACGCGAGCCCACCGAGCTGACCCTGCGTGATCAGCAATCCGGGCGAGAGCTGCAAGCGGAAGCGGAACGCGGCGAGGTCGCGCGGCGGGCCGATGTCGAAGAACGCCGGCAACGTCACGGAGTAGACGTCCATGCTCAGTCCGCCGCCGCTCGGGCCGCCCTCGCAGCCGTGCGCGCCGAACGACCCGTCGCAGCGGTAGTGCTCGCTGCTGACTTCGAGGCCGATGCCACCGCTGAGCATGTCGCTCGTGCCGAGCTCGAAGCGGAAGTCGACCTCGCCCCGCGCGCCGACGCCGTACATGCCGCTCGCATAGCCGAGCACCGCACCGGCCTGGACGTCGACGATCATCGGCACGTGGTGAGGCGTGACGTCGATGGTCGCGGCGGCATCGGCATCCGCGCGTACGCGGAGCTCGTAGATGCCGGCCACGAGCGTCGCCACGCCGATGCGCGCGTGACCGGCGCCGATGTCGACCTGTCGATTGTGCGCGAGCTGCCTGTCGCCGGTGCCGCACACCGACCAGAGCTCCAGCCGCGACACCGAGTGGGCGTCGATCGCCACCTGCATCGACGTCGTGACGGTGAAGCGTGTGCTGCGCGCCGTCGTACCGTCCGCCGGGAGCGCGAAGTGCGTCGCGCGAACGACGGGTGTCGCGGTCACGCACGCGGGATCGAGCGAGTCGGCGACGAGCAGCTCCGCCGTGGCGATGATCGTCTGGCTCGCGTCGGCGTAGGCGCGGACTTCGTATCTGCCCGCCGCGACCCCCTCGATGTGCACGGTGCCCGTGCCTTCCGTCGCGTACTGGTAGCGGAAGTACGAGTCGGCCCCGGATCCCTGCACGGAGACCGCGATCCACGCAGTGGATGGAAGGTTCGCGTACTCGACGTCGATCTCCTGATTGCTTCGCGTCGGCACGACGTGGAGCGTGGCTGGCAATCCCGACGCCGTGATGCCGCCGACGACCAGCGGTGACGTGGCGATCACCGTGTAGCCCGAGTCGCGATACGCACGGATCTCGTAGGAGCCCGGGGCAACGCCCTCGAGCTGGACCGACCCCTCGGGCTGCGTGCCGGTGTACACGTAGGAGAGGTAGCGCGTGCTCTCGCTGCCGGCGGGCGAGATGCCGATCCACGGTGAGCCGCTCGTCGGAAGGTTGCCGAAGCCGACCGAGATGCGCTGATAGGCTCCGGCCGTCTGCGCTTGGACCCAAGGCCCGCTGCGATCGATCGCGACGGTTCCTCGCGTGTCGGTATCGGTCTGGCTCGCGCACTCGAGGCTCGCGTGCCCCGTCATCACGACCTCGCCCGACGCGATCTCGACGACGTCGTAGTCGACGCTCGACGTGATGCGCTGCTCGGAGACGAACATCCAACCGTCGCCCACCGCGCTCACCGCGACGGCGGCGTGCTGCACGACGACACGGAAGCGATCGGGACCGAGCGGCACGTCGGTGCCGTGCTCGAGGTCGTGGAGGAAGGGGCGCACGCGCGCCGTGCAACCGAGCGTGCTGCCGCCGGTGACCGCGGCGCCGCCCGACGTCGCGAACGAGTGCACGACTGCCGCCTGGATCGTCACGGTGCGCGGCCGAGGAACGACGTGCGTATGATCGAAGAGCGCGCTGCGGTCGCGGAGCGTGACGCGGGTCGCGCCCGTGTGCGCGTCGCACACGCCGATCGTGAAGGCCGCGCTGCCGATCTCGTCGAACGAGAGCGAATAGCTCGCGCACGGCGCGCAGCTCTCGCTCCCTTCGTCGTGCACGCACACCGACACGCTGGCTCCTTGCGAGCTCGTGTCGCTCTGGAGCGCCGCCACCGCGAGAGGCCACGCGCCGTGCTCGAGGGTCGTGACGCTCGCATCGGCGAGCGCACCGGAGATCCCCACGCACCAGAAGAAGAGGAACGAGATTGCGAAGAGGCTACGCAACGCACCGAGGAGCATTGCGACGAGCGTGCCGACGCCGCGTGCCGCGTTCTGAGGCAGATCCGATCGCGAGAATCGCAGGTGGGGCGCGGCCTCGTGGCGATCCGCCCCCAAGAAGAACCACGGCAACCGCGTCGTACCCTGAGCCGATGCGGCCCGCTCTCGTGATGATGCTCTCGCTCGCGGTGCTCGGCTCGGCACACGCACAGTCGCGATCGCCGGCCGTCTCCGCCATCGCGCTTCCGCTCGACGTGCGTGCGACGCTGGCCTCGACCGGCGAGCACACGTGCTCTCAGTCGTACGCGTCGTCGCGCTCGAGCGGTACGCTCGCGCTGGCGATCGATCGCACGGGCGCGGCGCACCTCACGCTGGACGGAACGTACTCGCAGCGAATGGGCCCCTCGCCCGGTCGGTACATGCAGGGCGACCACTCGTTCTCCGAGACCCACCAGCGACACCACGCGTCGTGGTCGGGCACGGCGACGATCGTCGGCCAAGGGCTCGTGATCGCGCTCGATCACGTCGACGCCTCCGAGGTCTATTTCTCCGGCGGGACCCCACCACCGCTGCCGCCGGCGACGCGAGCACCGACGACGATCGGCTTGCGCTGTGCGATCGCGTCCTCCGACGTCCTTCCAGCGATCGAAAGACCCGGGGAAGCCGGCACCCCGACGCGCCTGCTCTCGTGCGCGTGGACGGGGGAAGCTCCCTCTCCGGTGATGTTCTATGTGTCCGAAAACATGGAGCTAGGTTCCGGTCCTGGCGTCTCCGTGACTTCGACCGAGACGATGTGGTCGCATGGGTCGACCCAACAGATTCGCTTCGTGCCCTGACCCATCGGGCGGGGCGCACGTAGCGTCCCGCTGAACCCGCCGCACACTCTGAGCGTCAGTTCAGTGACCGGGCCGACGTCGTAAGAGCGTCGGCGATCCTCGACACGCCTGTTCCGTGTCGACTCGCCGCCACTCCTCGATGGAAAGGGTGTGCTCCCATGGCTGCTGAAGCTCGTGTGATCGGTAACTTGGCGTTGGATGTCGGCGAGCCGTCGGGTGCGGCGGACCGGGCGCGGCGTCATCCGAGCCTGCGCACACTCCGGCCTCTCGCCAAGGTAGACGCGTCTCCGGCGGCCCTGGAGCTGGGATCTCTTCCGGCGCGTGGACTGGGCGGGCTTCCGGCGGCGTTCACTGCCCGCATGCGTGCGGTCGACGGGAGCGTGTTCTACCTCTCTACCTCTCCGGTGGAGCGCGAGGCGTTGGCCGAGTCGGGCGCGATCGCGCTCGAGGCAGAGGAGTGGGAGGCGATCACGCTGGCGGTCGAGACCGACCGGATGTGGGCCGGCGATCTGGTCCAGGCGCTCCGCACGCGCGGCGTGACCGGTCGGCTGGAGGTGGACGCGCTCCTCGATGGCGTCAGCTACGAGCGCGCCACGGCAGAGCTGTCTTTCGAGACCGGGCGGGATAGCCGCGACTTCTCCGTCGCGCGGGTGCTGCAGCGGATCGGCGCGCGCATCGACGACGTCTCGTTCGGCACCGAGGCGAGCTTTCCGTGAAGCACAGCCTCCTGCGCATCGATCTGGTGTCCCCCTCAGCTGGGCTTGGAGAGCGCTCCGAGCGCGGAGTAGGCGGCGTACTTGTACGACTCGGCGAGCGTCGGGTAGTTGAAGACCATCTGGATGAGCACGTCTACCGTGCCACCGAGGGCCATCACCGCCTGCCCGATGTGAACCAGCTCCGTCGCGCGATCGCCGAGGATGTGCACGCCGATCAGGCGTCGTGTCTGTCGGTGGACGATCAGCTTCAGGATGCCGTCCACGTCCCCCTGGATCAGACCGCGCGCGTTGTCCTTGAAGAACGCGCGACCGACGACGTAGTCGATGTGCTGCGCGCGGGCCGTTTCTTCCGTCTCCCCCGCGGTGCTCACCTCGGGGATCGTGTAGATGCCGTACGGAAGAAGTGAATCGACGGCCTGTTTGTAGTCGATTCCGAACGCGTGACAGACGGCGACGCGCGCTTGCTCCATCGACGTGGACGCGAGCGCCGGGAACCCGATGACGTCGCCCGCCGCGTACACGTTCGCGACCGTCGTCTGGTAGTGCTCGTTGACGGCGATCGCGCCGCGCGGGTCGGCCTTGAGGCCGATCGACTCGAGCGCGAGCCCCTGCGTGTTGCCGACGCGCCCGGCGGCGAACAGGAGCTTCTCGCACTCGAGCACCGTGCCGATCGTCGGCTGACCCTTGGCATCGTTCGGCCCATCCATCAGATCGCAGAGCAGCCGGCCGCTCGGCGCGCGATGGACGGCGCCCCAGCGCGCACCTTTCAGAATCTCGATGTGGAGCGAGGTCTCCATGACCTGCTCGAGCTTCTGGCCGATCTCGTGATCGAGGAACGGCAGGAACTGCGTCTTGGCCTCGACCAGGACGACCTTCACGCCGAGCGCCGCGAACATGCACGCGTACTCGCAGCCGATGACGCCGGCTCCGAGCACGACGAGCCGGTTCGGCAGCTCGTCGATCGAGAGGATCTCGTCCGAGTCGTAGACGTCGGGCTCGGCGATGGGCACGTCGGGCGGATTGCGCGGCACCGAGCCCGTCGCGATGAGGAAGAACTTCCCCTTCACGCGGCGCTTGCCGATGGCGCTCGCGATCTCGACGACGCCGGGCTCGACGAACGACGCCGCGCCCTGCGCGAGCTGCACGCCGTGCTTGAGCAGGTTCGAGCGGATGCGCGCGGACTCGGTCGCCGCGATCACGTCCTTGCGTGCGATCAAGCGCGGGACGGCCGCGTGCTTGTCCTCGAGCTTCACCGAGATGCCGTACATGTCCCGCGCCCGGTAGCCGGAGAGATAGAGCGCCGTCTCGCGCAGCGTCTTGCTGGGAAGCGTCCCGGTGTGGACCGCCGCGCCCCCCGGCTCGGACGCTTTCTCCACGACCAGGACCTTGTGCCCGAAGTACGCCGCCTGTACGGCGCCCTTCTCTCCCGCCGGCCCCGCCCCGATGACGACCAGGTCGAACTCGTCCATGTTGCGCAGAGTAACCGAGATCGCCCTTTACACGGCCCCATCCGACGCACAGAATCGGCGCGCTCGACGCGCTGCGGCAGTCCCGTGACAGTGCGAGCAAGACACCCTTCGGAGCTAAAGCGAGACCCATGGCGAAGGACAGCCTCACCGTCACCGACAACCGCACCGGGAAGACCTTCGAGCTCCCGATCACGAACGGAACCGTCAAGGCGATGGATTTCCGGCAGATGAAGTCCTCGGAAGAGGACTTCGGCCTGATGACCTACGACCCGGCGTTCATGAACACCGCGTCGACCTCCTCGAAGATCACGTTCATCGACGGCGACAAGGGCGTGCTCGAGTACCGCGGGTACCCGATCGCCGAGCTGGCCGAGGGCGCGAGCTTCCTCGAGGTCGTGTGGCTCCTGACGAACGGCGAGCTGCCGAGCAAGCAGCAGCTCTCCGACTATCGCCAGCAGGTGACGATGCACACGATGGTTCACGAGAACATTCGTGAGTTCATCGACGGCTTCCGTTACGACGCGCACCCGATGGGCATGCTCATCTCGACGGTCAGCGCGCTCAGCACGTTCTATCCCGAAGCGAAGAACGTGAACGACGCGCAGAACCGCCGCCTGCACATGACGCGTCTCGTCGCGAAGATCCCGACGCTCGCCGCGTACGCGTACCGGCACCGCCGTGGGCTGCCGGTCGTCTACCCGGACAACGACCTCAGCTACGCCGGCAACTTCCTGAACATGATGTTCAAGATGACCGAGGCGAAGTACCGCCCGAACCCGGCGGTCGAGCACGCGCTCGACGTCCTGTTCACGCTGCACGCCGATCACGAGCAGAACTGCTCGACCTCGACCATGCGCGTGGTGGGCTCGTCGAAGGCCGATCCGTACTCGGCGCTCGCTGCGGCGGCGGCTGCCCTCTACGGCCCGCTGCACGGCGGCGCCAACGAGGAAGTCATCTACATGCTCCAGAAGATCGGGACCAAGGACAAGATCCCCGACTTCGTCAAGAGCGTGAAGGCCGGCGAAGGCAAGCTCATGGGCTTCGGCCACCGCGTCTACAAGAACTACGATCCGCGGGCGAAGGTCATCAAGCGCCTCGCAGAGCAGGTGTTCGACGCGATCGGCAAGAACCCGCTCAT
The DNA here is from genome assembly GCA_964429305.1 of uncultured Sandaracinaceae bacterium. GTDB lineage: Bacteria > Myxococcota_A > Polyangia > Polyangiales > Sandaracinaceae > JBBSAT01. The sequence goes on from CAYSCF010000013.1 coordinate 10,012, forward strand.
CGACATCGCCGTCGAGCTCGAGCGGATCGCGCTCGAGGACGAGTACTTCGTGAAGCGGAAGCTGTACCCGAACGTCGACTTCTACTCGGGGCTCATCTACCAGGCGATGGGCGTGCCGCTCGACATGATGACCGTGCTCTTCGCGATCGGCCGCGCGCCGGGCTGGCTCTGCCAGTGGGAAGAGATGCTGGGCGACGCCGAGCAGAAGATCGCGCGCCCGCGTCAGGTCTATCTCGGCTCGCCGACGCGCAAGTTCGTCCCAGTCGACAAGCGCTGAACCTGGATCGCATCGCGTACGACGCGAAAGAAGGGCACCCTGCAGCGATGCGCGGTGCCCTTCTCGCTTTCGTGGTGCTCGTCGGCTGTGCCTCGGCGTCGGCGCAGACCGATCCGTCGACCGTCTGTCAGACGGACTCCGACTGCGTGATGAGCTCCGGCTGCTGTCCCGAGTGCTGCGCCTGTCCGCATGCCGTCACTCGCACGCAAGCGCAGCGCATCGCGCGCGCCTGCACCGTCGCGACGTGTGCCGCGCCGAGCTGCGGTGATCGCCACTGCTCCGACTGTCCGCGCCATCCGGCGTGCGTCGCAGGCAGCTGTACCGCGCACTAGGGCCTCGGGCTCGGCGGCGCGCGCCAGAAGAACAGCACGACGAAGCCGAGCGCGGTCCACGTCAGACCGCTCGCGTGCGCGAGCAACGCGACGCTCGTCGCGCGCGCCGGCGTCGTCCCCAGTGCGCTCGCGGCGAGCATGAACACGCCCTCGGAGGATCCGACCTGACCCGGCACGAGCACGCCGACCGCCGCCGCGACGAGGTTCGTGCCCTGCACGGCGAGCGCGACGAGCGGACCGACCGTGAGCCCGACCGCATGCGCGAGCACCGCGTACTGCAGCGTCTGCGCGCCGCGCCCGACCATCATCCACGTCACCGGGCCCGGCGAGAGCCGCGAGACACCGCGCGACGACGCTTGGAAGCGCTCGAACGTCTCGACGTGGCGCGGCAGACGGCGCCGCACGAAGCGCTCGATCACGGCGCTCTCCACGATCACGCGCACGCCGATTCCACTGCCGAAGAGCACGGCCGCGTGGATCAGGATCGCGATCGTGAGCGTGCGATCCGGGCTGACGACGTACGCCGCCGCAGCACAAGGCAGCGAGAAGAGCGCCGATGCGAGCAGCACGTTCGCTTGGTTGGTCGTGCCGAGCGCAGCCGCCTCGCTCGCGCCGATCGTCCCGTAGAACAGACCTGCCTTCACGATCTCCGAGGCACTGCGACCGCCCGGCATCACGTTCATCACGCCGTGCCCTGCGACGTGCGCGAGAAACAAGCGCCACGCGCCGAGCGCGCGCCACTTCGGGCCGAGCACGACCGCGCTCGCGACGGCGTCGCAGCCGATGCGTGCGCCTTCGAGGACCAGCGCGAGCGGCATCCACGGCAACGCGGCGGTGACGAGCTCGGCGATCACGTCCGGCCCTACGTGCCGCACGATCGACACGAGGAGCACGACGCCGAGCACGGCGAGCGCGACGCGCAGGATCACGCCGCGCCAGGGCAACAGCTGTTCGAGCACGCGCGCATGCTGCCACGTTCACGTACGCTCACGAGCGATGAAAGCCCTCGTCTGCAACGCGCTCGGCCCGATCGATCAGCTCGTCGTCCAGGACGTGCCCACGCCGGAGCCGGGCGTCGGCGAGGTCGCGATCGACGTGAAGGCGTGCGGCATCAACTTCCCGGATCTGTTGATCGTGCAGGGCAAGTATCAGTTCAAGCCCACGCCGCCGTTCTCTCCCGGCGCCGAGATCGCGGGTGTCATCCACTCGATCGGACCTGGCGTCGCCTCTTGGATGAAAGGCGACAGCGTCGTCGCGATGCTTCCGTATGGCGGCCTCGCCGAGCGCGCGGTCGTCTCGGACGCGGCCGTGTTCCGCGTCCCCGACGGGCTCGATCCCGCCGTCGCCGCGAGCGTGCTCACGACCTACGGAACGAGCTGGCACGCGCTCGTCGATCGCGCCGCGCTCCGCGCGGGCGAGTGGTTGCTCGTCCTCGGCGCGGCTGGCGGCGTCGGCGTCGCCGCGATGCAGATCGGCAAGCTCCTCGGCGCGAAGGTGATCGCAGCCGCGCGCGGCGCGGACAAGCTCGCGTTCTGTCGCGAGAACGGCGCCGACGCGGTCATCGACTACGCGAGCGAAGATCTCAAAGCCCGCGTGAAGGACATCACCGGCGGTCACGGCGCCGACGTCACCTACGACGCGGTCGGCGGCGCTTTCACCGAGGCGGCGCTGCGTGCGTCCGCGTGGAACGGTCGCTTGCTCGTCATCGGCTTCGCCGCGGGCGACATCCCGAAGGTCCCGACGAACCTCTGTCTGCTCAAGGGCGCTTCGATCGTCGGCGTCTTCTGGGGCAGCTTCGTGATGCGCGAGCCCGTGCTCGCTCGCGCCCAGATCACGGACGTGCTGGAGCGCGTGCGGCGCGGCGAGCTCACGCCGCGCATCCACGGCCGCTTCCCGCTCGCGCGCGGTGTCGAAGCGATGCGCGAGCTCGAGAGCCGTCGCGTGATGGGCAAGGTCGTCGTCACGATGGGCGACTGAGCGCGGGAGATCCGGAAATTTTCGCGGGAGCCCAGGAAGGCGCGAAAGGCTCGGCTCCTCGATCACTCGGCGCAGACGTGAGCACCGAGAGATCGACGCGACAACGCTTCCGCGACCTCCCCAACCTCCTGGGTTCCCGCGTCATTCAGGACCGCGTGCGGATGAGACTCGCGCGACCGCGATTGCGCCCGGGCCTCACGAGTCGGACAATGAGCGCACGATGATCCGCGACGCGAGGGCAGAGGCGGCGGCGAACGATCCTCACGACGAGCCGGATCCGGATCCGATCGAGGCCGAGCCTGCCGTCGAGACGGGGCGACTCCAGCCCGACCACCCGCTCGCGAAGATCCACGACCGCACCGGGCGCGACGCGAAGCTGCTCGAGCGCTGGGTCTCCGCGATCGAGCGCAAGGGCCAGGCAGTGCTCGTCGGCCCGCCGGGCGCAGGAAAGAGCTTCCTCGCGACGCAGCTCGCGCGTCATCTCGTCGGCGGCGGCGACGGCTTCGTGCAGCGCCTCGTGCTGCATCCCGGCGCGACCTACGAGGACTTCGTGCAGGGCTACCGGCCCGTGCTCCGCAAGGACGGCACGACGCACTGGCCGCTCTGCCGCGGTCGCTTCTATCTCTTCGTCGAGAAGGCGCTGCAGCGACGTGGGCGCTGCGTGCTCATCCTCGAGGAGATGCAACGCGCCGACGTGGGCACGCTGCTCGGCGAGCTCGTGCACCTGCTCGAAGCGCGCGACGAGCCGATGCCGCTCGCGGCGGGCGAGATGCCGTTCGTGCTGCCGACCAACGTGCGCATCATCGGTACGATGAGCGCGAGCGATCCGCGCAAAGGCGCCGCCGATCACGTGCTGCGCCGCCGCTTCGCCTACCTGCGCGTCGCGCCCGATCCGGAGACGCTGCGCCGCTTCCACGCGCGCAACGGCTTCGGCGTGAAGCCGTCGGGAGAGAAGGGCTTCGACGTCGAAGGCCTGCTCGGCGTGATCGCGCGCGCCGATGCGTTGATCCGCGATCCCGATCGCGCGCTCGGCGTGAGCTATTTCCTGCGCGAAGATCTCGCCGAGACGATCGAGGACGTGTGGCGCTTCGAGGTCGAGCCGATGCTCGAGTCGATCCTCGAGGGCCGCCCCGCCGATGCCGCGCGCCTCCGCTGGGACGCCGTCCGCCACCGCATCCTCGGCGGATGAGCGCGGCGGGGTATACCCCGCACATGCGTCGAGTCGTCTGCTTCCTCGTCTTGACCGGCTGCGCGTCGGCGCCGAGCGCGTTCTCCGCGCGATCGGCGGCCTCGCCCGAGAGCGCGGCTGCACCGCGCGTGACGATCGGGCGTGCGCTGACCGAAGAGCCGCCTGCGCCCGGCGCGTCGACCGAAGGTTGGGTGGGCTTGTCGAGAGGTGCGACGCCCGACCCGATGGCCGGCATGCATCACCATCATCACGCGGGGATGACGATGCCCGTGGACGGAGGCACCGATGCGCCGTGACCTCTTGCTGCTCGCGCTGACGCTCGTCGGCTGCGTGTCGACCAGCGTGCGCGGCGATCTCGACGACATCCGCCAGCTCACGGGCGCGACCGCGCTCGCCGACGTCGACGGGCCGGTCGAGGACGTGCCGACGCAAGACGCCCTCGACACGCTCGCCCATCCGCTCGACGCCGATGGTGCCGTTCGCATCGCGCTGCTGAACAACCGCGAGCTGCGCGCGACGATGCGCGAGCTCGGCATCCGTCGCGGCGCGCTGCTCACTGCCGGGCTCTTGCCCAACCCGCTCGTGGAAGCCGAGCTCACGCCCGAGCGTCAGACGGCCGTCGCGATGCGCGTCGAGTGGGACATCGCCGGGCTCCTGCTCGCGCCCATGCGCGCCGAGGCGGCGAGCGCAGATCTCGACGTCGCACGCTACGACGCGGCCGCAGCCGTCATCGAGACGGGATATCGCGTGCGCGCCGCGTTCTACGAGCTCGAGGAAGCGGAAGAAGCGCTCGCGATCGCGCAGCGCACGCTCGATGCACAGCTCGTGGCACGCGATGCAGCGCGCGCGCTCGCCCAGGGCGGCAACCTCCGCGCGCTCGATGTCCGCGCTCGCGAGGCCGCGTTCGAAGAAGAGCGTGTCGAGGTCGCCGAGCGCGAGCTCGCCGCCGTGATCGCGCGCGAGGCAGTGCAACGACTCCTCGGGCTGACCGGTGCCGACACCGAGTGGTCGATCGCAGGAACGCTCGCGCCGATCCCCGAGGTCACCGAGCCCGCCGAAGACCTCGAGCGACGCGCGATCGAAGCGAGCCTCGCGCTGCGTGCGCTCTCGTCGGTGATGATCGGCGAAGCGCGGCGCGCCGGGCTCGCGCGCACCGAAGCGCTCTTGCCCGAGCTGCTCGTCGATCTCCACGCGCTGATCGGCACCGCCGACGCGACGATGGCCACGCCCGGCGCAGCGTTGGGCGGCGGCATCGCGGTGCGACTGCCGATCTTCGATCAGGGCTCGGGCCGCGTCGCGATGCACGAGCACGCGCTCGACGCGGCGTTCGAGCGCTACGTGGGCTTGGCGATCGACGTGCGGTCGGCGGCGCGCGAGACGCGGGCGCGCGTGCTCTCGGCGGCGATGCGCGGGCGCCACTACGCGAGCGTCGTGATCCCCGCGCGCCAGAGCGTGCTCGACGAGATGCTGCTCCAGTACGACGCGATGCAGGTCTCCGTGTTCCAGCTGCTCGAGGCGTTGAACGAGCGACAGGACAGCGAGATCGCCGCCGTCGCGACGCGACGCGAGTACTGGCAGGCCGCCGCCGCGATGGATGCGCTCCTCGCGGGCCACCATGTCGACGCTGCGGAGACCGGCATGCACACGACGCGAAGCGCGATGCAGGAGGATCTCTGATCATGGACCGTCGAAATTTCATGCGCATGGGCGGCGCGACCGGCGTGATCCTGCTCGCGCAGCCGTCGGAGCTTCTCGCACAAGCGACGCCGCCGCCGCCGCGCCGATCCTCGCCGCGCTCGTTCGCGGGCGGGCAGCCGAACGTCGTCACCCCGAACGGCTCGACGCTCCCGCTGCGCGAAGTGCACGGCGTGAAGGTCGGGCATCTCGTCGCCTCCGAGATCGATCACGAGTTCGCGCCGGGCTTGCGCTGTCGGGTGTGGGGCTACGAAGGCTCGACGCCAGGCCCGACGATCGAGTGCACCGAAGGCGATCGGCTCCGCATCTACGTGACGAACCGACTGCCCGAGCCGACGACCGTGCACTGGCACGGCATCGTCGTGCCGAACGGCATGGACGGCGTCTCGGCGCTCACGCAGCGACCGATTCCTCCGGGCGAGACCTGGGTGCACGAGCTCGAGCTCCGCTACCCGGGCACGTTCATGTACCACTCGCACTACGACGAGATGACGCAGATCGCGCTCGGCTGCGTGGGCATGATCGTCGTGCATCCGCGGCACCCGCGCGGCCCGCGCGTCGATCGCGACTTCGTGCTCATGACGCACGAATGGACCGTCGACGTCGGCACGGATCGACCGAACCCCAACGCGATGAACGACTTCAACGTGCTCACGTTCAACGGCAAGGTCTTCCCCGCGACCGAGCCGCTACTCGTCGGGACGAACGAGCGCGTGCGTATCCGTTTCGGCAATCTCTCTCCGATGGATCACCATCCGATCCACATCCACGGGCTCTGGTTCGAAGAGACCGCGACCGACGGCGGCGAGATTCCCGAGAGCGCGCGACGGCCCGAGACGACGGTGCTCGTGCCGGTCGGCTCGACGCGGACGATCGAGATGGTGCCGACGGAGCCGGGCGACTGGGCGATGCACTGCCACATGACGCATCACGTGATGACGCAGATGGGCCACGAGCCGCCGTCGATGCTCGGCACGCACATGGACGCGGTCGACGCGCGCTTGATGCGCGCCGTCCCGGGCGCGATGACGATGGGCAGCACCGGCATGGGCGGCATGGGCGACATGCAGATGCCGATCCCTGGCAACAGCTTGCCGATGCGCGGTGGGCCCGGCCCGTTCGGCACGATCGAGATGGGCGGCATGTTCACGGTGCTCAAGGTGCGAGACGAGGTCGATCACGCCGATCCCGCCGGCTGGTTCGCGCATCCGCCCGGCACGCAGCCTCAACGCGCGGAGACGAGTCAGCTCGGCGCGGACGGAATCGATCCCGACCGCACGATCGAATAGATCGACGGTGCTCCCAGGAAGAGCCAGAGCGCGAGGAGCGGATCGCAGATCGCGCAGCCAGCCGACGAGGTTGGCGCGAACGCGAGGATCGGCGATGCCCAGAAGTGATGCGCTACATCCCAGCTCGCGTGCGTCATCCACGCGACGCCGATCCAGCGGTACGACCGCAGCCCGAAGAACGCGAACGTCGTGATCAGCATGGGCAGCGCGAGATCCCACACACCGAGGCCGCCGTTGAAGTACGTCGAGCCGGCGCCCGCCACGAAGACGGCGTTGAAGCGTTGCCGCGCGGGCTCGGGCCAGAACGAGAAGATCGCCACGAAGACGGCTGCGACGACGACGGCGCCCACGACGTCGGGCCACGAGATCGAAGGTACGACATGAGGCATGGCGACAAGGTAGCGAACGGGTCAACGTCGACGAGTGGCTCGAAAGCCAACGTCCGCTGATTTCGCGCCAAGACACCGCGTCGCCGTACTGGCGCTCGACGGCGTCGTCCCGTTCGACCTCTCGGTACCCTGCGAGGTCTTCGATCGTGCCCAGCGGCCCGACGGGAGCGCGCCTTACGTCGTCCACGTCTGCGGCGTCACGCGGCGGGTGAAGGCCAAACCGTTCGATATCCACGTCGCGCACGGCCTCTCGCTGCTTCGGCGAGCCGACACCGTCGTCCTTCCCGGAATCGACGACGTGGGCCGTCCCGTCCCCGAACTGGCGCTGCGTGCGATCCGTGCGGCGGCGAAGCGTGGCGCGCGGATCGCGTCGATCTGCTCGGGCGCGTTCGTGCTGGCTGCCACGGGCTTGCTCGATGGGCGGCGAGCGACGACGCATTGGCTCGCCGCCGCCGAGCTCGCGCGCCGGTACCCGACGATCCGCGTGGATGCCGGCGTGCTCTACGTCGACGAAGGCGCGCTGCTCACCTCGGCGGGCGCAGCCGCGGGCCTCGATCTCTGCTTGCACCTCGTGCGGCGCGACTTCGGCGCGGCGGTCGCGAGCCAGACGGCGCGCGCCTCCGTCATGCCGCTCGAGCGCCACGGCGGCCAGGCGCAGTTCATCGAGCACGTCGCGCCGGAGGCCGAATCCGGGTCGCTCGAGCCACTGCTGCGCTGGATGGAACAGAACGTCTCGCGCACGCTCGACCTGCGCTCGCTCGCGCGGCACGCGAAGACGAGCACACGGACGCTCAGCCGTCGCTTCCGTGCGCAGGTCGGACGAACGCCCGCGCAGTGGGTAGTCCACGCGCGCGTGCGTCATGCCCAGTCGCTGCTCGAGAGGACGTCGCGATCGATCGAGCGGATCGCGGACGACGTGGGGTTCGGCTCGACGCCGACGTTCCGCGCACAGTTCCGTCGCGTCGTCGGCACGAGCCCTCTCGCCTACCGCGCCGCGTTCCGACGCTGACCTCAGCGGACGAAGCGCACCGCGGTCGCGTCGACCTCGAGCGGCTGATCGCCACCGTGACCGTGATGGAACTCGACGCCGAGCAAGAGGTCGGCGTGCAGCGCGCGCGCCTCGCGACGCAGCTCGGCGAGGCCATCCTCCTGGTGCGTCATCGGCACGTGGACCACGAGGCGCTCGAGCACGGTGTATTGGCGGCCGCGCAGGAGGTCGTTGAAGCGCACCACCGTGCCCGAGAGATGGAGCGCCATCGGATCGCCGGCGTCTTCGTCGACCGCGCTGTCGGTGTCTTCGTCGGCCGCTTCGCCCTCGGGGTGATCGCCCGCGTGATGGAACTCGACGTGGAGGATGGCGTCGCCGCCCATGCGCGCAGCGTCGCGACGGAGACGCGCGAGCGCTTCGTCCTCCTGTCCCATGCGTCCGTGCTCGTCGATCAGACCGATCACCTCCGACGCGCGATCGGCGCTGCCTTGCAGCACGAGAACGCGATCGGCCGCCGCCTGGAGCTCCGGCGTGATCGGACCTTCGGGGGCGTGATCGTCGTCGTGATCCGCTTCGGCCGGCGGCGCTGTTCTCTGGGCCACCTGCGTCAGAGTGCTGCCGCGCGTGTGGTGCGTGCATCCGGCCCCCGACACGGCGAACATCGCGACGAGCACGGCACACAGGATTCGACTGCGCATGAGGTTCCTCTTCTTTCTGTGATCAGCGGACACGTGAGAGATCGATGAAGCGCACCGCGAGCCCCGAGAGATGGATCGGGCCGCCGCCGTGGCCGTGGTGGAACTCGACGCCGACGACCGCGTCGGCTCCGATCGACGCCGCGTACTCGCGGAGCATCTGCAGCGCCGCGGTCTCGTCACCCACGGGCTCGTGGATGTCGACCGGCGCGACGACCTCGGCCGGGCGCGAGAGATCGGTCGTCTGCAGGATGATCACGCGCGAGGCGCGATCCGACGTCGGGACGCTCGGAGCCGACACCGTCGGCGCGGCCGGGCCGGAGGTGCACGCGAGCGTCGCCGAGTCGTGCAGGACGATCTCGCCCGAGCTCCGATCGAGCACGTCGTAGGCGATCGTGAGCGACGTGGCCGAGCGTGCGTGCAGCGACCAGCCCGTGGGCTCGACACGAACGGTGATCGAGGTCTGCGTCGGCCGCACCTCGTAATGATCGGCGCTCAGATACACGACGCCGCCGTGCTCGAGGTCGTCGAGATAAGGCCGGATGCCGACCGAGCAGTCGAGCGCCGCGCCGCCGGTGACCGCCGCGCCACCCGCCGTGTCGCCGTAACGGACCTCGGTCGCGACGAGGCGAATCAGCCGCGGGCGAGGAACGGCACCGTCGTGCGAGAAGAGAGAGGTGCGCGAGCGCAGCACCAGCGCGGTCGCGTCGGTGCGCGGATCACATGCGCCCTCGGAGAAGGCGCTCACCCCGTCGGTGTCGAGCGCGAGCGAATAGCGTCCACACGGCGCGCGATGCGCCTGCGCGTCGAACACGATCACGTGCACGGACGTGCCCTCGGAGCGCACGTCGTGCTGCAGCGCAGCCACCGTCTCGGGCCAGCTACCGTCTTCCAGCGTCGCCACGCGCAGCTCGCGGTCTTGCGCGAGCACGCTCGGGACGGAGCACAACCACATCGCGCCGAGCAGCGCGATCACGAACGGGCGGCCGAACATGCAGCACCCCCTGGCGGGCTCACGCTATTCGCGATTCGCCCGCAACCCAACCAAGAGCATTCACCGTGCCGAGCGGCCGCGACACGAATCGTCGCAATTTCCAGACAGATGCTCACGCAGCGAAGGTCACGTCGCCCCGCCGCACCGAATCGCTACGGGACGGGGCTTTCTAAAAACCGTTTCGCTGCTAGGTTCGCCGCCGCCATGAGCCAGAGCTTCAAGGACATGTTCGCGCGCGGTGAGATCGCCGTCGTCAAACAACGCCGCGTTTCCATCGGAGAAGAGGTCGAAGGAGTCGTCGGTCACGTCGGCAAGGACGCCGTGCTGGTCGATCTCGACGACAAGCAGCAGGCGTACTTCGAGCTGCCCGACCTGAGCGACGCCGGCGGCAAGGCGCTCGTGAAGGAGGGCGACCGCGTCCGTGGCTTCGTCGTGTCGACGGACGGTTCGATCCGCCTGGCCAAGCGATTCGGCAAGGGCGAGGCGAGCGTCGATCACCTGCTCGTCGCGCAGGAACAGAGCACGCCCGTCGAAGGGAAGATCACCGGCGTGAACAAGGGCGGCGTCGAGGTCGAGCTCGCCGGCGTGCGCGCGTTCTGCCCGGCCTCGCAGCTCGACGATCACTTCGTCGCGGACACGAGCCAGTTCATCGGACGTACGCTCGCGTTCCTCGTGACCAAGGTCGAAGGCCGCAACGTCGTCGTCTCGCGCCGCGCGCTGCTGCAGCGCGAGGCCAAGCAGTCGCGCCAGGAGACGCTCTCGTCGCTCCACGTCGGCGACATCAAGCGCGGTCGCGTGACGCAGCTGCGCGACTTCGGTGCGTTCGTCGACCTCGGCGGCATCGAAGGGCTCATCCCTCTGCGCGAGCTCTCGCACGAGCGCGTGAAGGCCGAGGACGTCGTCTCGATCGGCGACGTCGTCGAGGTGCAGATCAAGGGCATCGAGACCAAGCCCGACCACAAGGGCAACGACAAGACCGAGATCACGCTCTCGCTCAAGGCGCTCGCCGCCGATCCGTGGACGGCGATCCAGACGGTCGCGCCCGTCGGCCGCGTCGTCGCGGGTCAGGTCACGCGTCTCGCGGAGTTCGGCGCGTTCGTGCGCATCGCGCCCGGCGTCGAGGGTCTGCTCCATGTGAGCGAGCTCGGCGCGAAGGTGAAGCACGCGCAGGACGCCATGCAGATCGGTCAGTCCGTGCTCGCGCGCGTGCTCTCGGTCGACCCGGTCAAGAAGCGCATCGGCCTCGCGATCGCGGCGGAAGGTGCGGCGGTCGGCAGCGAGGATCGCGGCCCGTCGATCGTCCTCAACCGCGTCGTGCAGGCGAAGGTCGAGTCGGTCGAGAACTTCGGCCTGCTCGTGCAGATCGAGGGCAGCAACGGCCGCGCAGGCCGCGCATCGATCCCGAACGCCGAGACCAACACGCGCCCTGGCGCGGATCTGCGCCGCGAGTTCCCGATGGGGACCATCGTCACCGCGAAGGTCACCGACGTCGGCGACGGCGGCCGCCGCGGGCCGCGCCTCTCGATCAAGGCCGCGCACGACGACGCGGAGCGCGCCGACTTCGACACGTACAAGCAGACGACGCGCGACCAGGCGAAGATGGGCTCGCTCGGCGATCTGCTCGGCAAGAAGATCAAGAAGAGCTGACGCTCAGTAGTCGTACACGTGCTCGAGCTGGCCGCCGGCGGCGCGGACGGCGCGCAGCGTGGTCGAGAGATCGTGCACCGTCGTGTCGAAGATCACGCGCTCGCGCGTGGGCTCCGTCGAGATCGGCTGGCGCGTGAGCACATGCGCGTCGGGCGGGCTCCATCCGATCGGTGCGTGCGCGCTGACGAGGATGCTTCCCGCGTTGCCGGCGATCTCTTCGAACACGATGCCATCGCCCGCGAGCGCGACGGCGACGTCGGTGAACGCTTGGTAGCGCGGGCCGTTCAGCAGCACGGCGCCATCATCGAAGCGGCGCACCACCTCGAGACCGCTCACGTGCTCGGGCATGCGATCGACGACGATCGCGGTCGACAAGATCTCCGGCGCGTACGCCGCGTCGGTGCCCGCGTTCAGCACCTGCGCGTAGCCCGCCTTCGCGAGGTACTCGGTCGTCAGCGCGTAGCGACGCTCGATCGCGCGGATCGGTGAGCGCCACGTGAACGGCGTCTCGAGCCAGAGGTCGTGGAGCGCATCGACGTAGTCGAACTCGTACCAAGGGTGCACGTCGAGGAACGCGGCGTAGCCGGTGGCGACGCGCGCGCCGAGGCGGTCTTCGTTCGTCGTCTCGCCGATCACGGTCGCCTCGGTCAGGCGGCCCACCGTGCCTTCGTAGATCGATCGCACGCCGTACTCGACGGTCGTGCTGCCGCAGATGACCCAGACCATGGCGTGGTAGCCGACGTTCACCGGGGTCTCGGGCGGGATCGCGCGCGCGACGGCGAAGTAGCCGCTCCACATCTCGCGGATGTGGCCGAGGAACGGGAAGTCTCCGGGCCCGCGCGTCTCGACCCAAGCGGCGTACTCGCGCGGTGAGTACACGAGGAACCACTCGGGGAACGTGAGGTACGTGTTGTCCGACGCGCGCACCCACTCGTCGGGCGTGCGACGCGTCGACGGCGCCTGCGCGACCGAGTGCGCCGCGAGCACGAGCAGCAACGTCAGCGCGCCGAGCAAGCGCTTCACGACGGCGCCTTCTTCGTGAAGCAGAGCAGCGTGTTGTCGGACGGATCGTTCGCCTGCAGCAGGCGCTGCCCGGAGTCGACCAGGCCGTGCGCCGCGAGCCGCTCGACCCACGTGTCGACGGACACGAAGTGTCGGCGCTCGTCCGCGTTCACCTTCCACGGCGCCATCAGCCCGGCGTTGAACACGGTGTGCGCGAGCGCGACGAAGCGGTCCATCTCTTCGTCTTTCACGTCGTGATCGCGCAGCACGAAGAGGCCGCCGTCCTTCAGCACGCGCACGATCGACGCGACGAAGGGCTCGAGCTTCTCCGGCGCGATGTGGTGCAGGCCGATGAAGCACGTCACGAGCTCGCAGCTCGCGCTCGGCACGGCGCCCTCGGAGATCGGCGCGTAGTCGTTCATCGGCGTGAAGCGGAACGGCTTGCCGAGGCCGCCGCGCTCGACGATGTCGACGGGCCCGCCGCCGGGCTCCACGTCGTTCACGAGGTAGATCGTTCCGCGCAGATCGAGCGCCTTGCGGAGGTGCGCGACGTAGCGGCCCGGCGTTCCGATCTCGAGGTAACCGTCGAAGCCGCGGCGCTTGCCGACGATCGCTGCCGTCTGTCGCGCCATCTCGGCCTTCTGTTTAGCGAGAGACGGGATCGCGTACGTGAGATCGCCGAGCGTCGGCTTGATGGCCGGCAGCTTCTCCTGGAGGAAGCGATAGATCGTCTCGTCGCTGGCGTGCGCCTTCACGCCCTCGCCGATGAGCGTGTGGAATCGGTCCTCGGGATAGAGGCGATATACGTTCTGCAAGAATCGATAGAAGCCGTCGCGCTTCTCGGTCGACTGCCACACCGCGTGGAACTCGCCGACGGGAGTGCTCGGCGAAGCCGAGCCTTTGAGCTCGCTCTTCGGTAGCGCACGCTCTTCCTTCTTCTCGCCACGCGCGAGCCACGGCGCGTAGTACTGGTTCCAGAGCACGTTGCGGAACCGGAATTCCGGGTCGAGCTTCTTCTTGAGCGCGAAGAGCTCCACCGCCCGCGGATAGGCGCGATGGAACTGGCCCTCGGTCGCGTGCGCTTGATACGGCAAGTACCAACGCCCCTGATGCGCGATCGCCGCCTCCATCAGCTCGCGCGTCCACACCGCGACGCGATCACGCGCGTTCTGCCGCGTGCGCTGCTTGTAGTAGAGGACGAACGCGAACACTTCTTCGGGCGCCCACGCGAGCATCGTCCCGTCGTCCGGCAGCGCGTGCCGGATCGAGATGTTCAGCATGTTCACCTGATGACGGCGCAGGATCTCGCCCATCGCCTCGAGGAACGGCTCGAACCGAGCGATCGGGACGAAGTACTCCTGCAGCACGTACGTGCGGTTCTTGCGCGAAGGCGGCTCGAGCTCGGCCACGTTGTAGCCCGCCTCGTAGTTGCGCCAGTGCACCGCGCGGAACATCAGGCGCAGCGGATCCATCAGGTACTCGCGACGCCACGCGCCGAACGGCGTCTCCGAGACGGCCCACGAGAAGTAACGCTCGAGCGGGTACACGTCGCGCGTCGGCATCAGCCGATCCGAGTGCGTCACCGGCCGCTTCGTCTTCACCCACGTGGTCGATCGCAACGATCGATAGTGCGGCGCGTAGAGGTCCGCGTTGTGGAACACGGCATCTTTCGAGTCGCGCACCGTCCTCTTGAAGTGCTCGACGTAGCCCGTGCTCGCGAGCTTCTCGTGCGTGCGTTCGACGCGCGTGTTGTCCGCGAGATCGAGCTCGGCCTCCACGATGACGCCCAGCGCGCCGTAGCCGCCGATCGCGCCGAAGAAGACCTCGCGGTTCTCGTCGCGGCTCGCGTGGATGCGCTCGCCGCTCGCGGTGATCAGCTCGAGCGAGCGCACCGAGAGCACGAGCGGCCCGAGCCCGACGTAGCGCCCGTGCACGTTCACCGAGAGCGAGCCGCCGACCGTGAAGTTGGCGTAGCTCTGCATGATCTTCACGGAGAGCTCGTGTGGATCGACGACCTTCTGGATGTCGGCCCAGCGAATCCCCGTCTGCACGCGGATGCGCTCGTTCGCGAGATCGAGCGAGAGCACGCGGTTCATCTTCCGCATGTCGATGTGCAGGCTCTCGGCGCTCGCGACCTGGCCGCCCATGCTGAAGCGACCGCCGCCGATCGAGATCGGGCCATCGGTCCGCTTCACTGCCGCGATCACGTCGTCGATGCTCTCGGGGACGGTCACCGCGAACACCGGCGTCGGATAGAGGCGCGTGACCTCTTCGACCCAGCTCGTCGCATCGCCCGGCCCGGACTTCTCGACGTTGGCGACGCGTAGATAGTCGGTCTGATCGCGGAGCGGATCTTCGCCGTACTGGTTCTCGCCCGGCGTGCCCTTGCGGAAGAAGAGCTGCCACGCGAGGAAGATCGGACCGAGCAGCGGGATCGCGAAGAAGAAGAGCCAGCGCGCCGAGTGCCCACGATCGTGCAGGCGCTTCACGGTGAGCGCGGTCGACGCGATCAGGATCATCACGTCGAGCACGGGCACGCCGTACGGACCCGCGAGATCGAAGCCCGGTCGCAGCACGTAGAAGACGACGCCGAGCACCGCGAGCCCCGCGAGATAGCGCCGTCTTCCGATGCGGCCTTCCCACGAGAGAAACATCGATCGCAGCTCGAGCAACGCGCGCATCCGTACCCCGCGCTGGATGGTACGTGACGCCTCGATCGGGCGTGTCCGCGAAGACCGAACCGTGACGATCAGTCCGGGCGCGACGCGACGCGTCGAACGTGGCCGGCGGAATCGACGGCGATCGTGTCGTCGGGGCCGAGCGTTCCGTGATCGGGCGCCGCGGGCGGCTCGGTGCCCCACGATCGAACGTGCGTCACGTCGCTCTGCCGCCAGTGATCACCGAAGCGGTAGGCGACGTGGATCTCGTCACCGACCGCGACGAGGTGCACGTCGGCGACGAAGCCCGCCGCGCTCGACCAGTCGGGGTGCTGCTGATTGGTTCCATCGACGCTCAAGGACACCATCGACAAGCGCATGCCGGTGCCGCTGCCGGGATAGATGACGGCGAGGTGATAGCCGTGCCCGTTCCACGCGGCAGCGGCGATGGGCCACGGGATCGAGAGCTCGCGTCCCGCGTCCAGCGGTGCCCCGTCGAGATCGAGCTGGAAGAGATAGGTGCGTGTCGCGGTCGGATCGTCGGCCTGCACCTCTTCGAAGAAGACGGCGAAGCCCTGACCCGGCATCGGCGTGATCGCGACCGCGAACGGAACGTCGCCCGCGCGCGATCCGGGCCGAGAGAGAGAGCGCTCCGGCTGCAGCGCCCCGTTCTGGATCGCACGGACACGGAACGGCGCGCCGTCGCCATACGCCTCGTACGCGACGAGCGCGACGCGCTCACCGCGCTCGATCGCCGCTGCGCTCGCGCCGTGCACGAGCACCGTCGATGCGGCATCGCCCAGCGAGAGCGAGGTCCCGCTAGTGCTCGCCTCGGGCGTCCAACGCGTGGCGATGCGCGCGAGCACGCCGCCTTCGAGCTCGACGCTGCGGCGCTCGACGTGCACCGGCGGACCGGGTGGTGGCTGAGCAGAGGCGACGGCCGAAGAGAAGACGAGCGCGAAGACCAGTGCGAGACGCGACATGCCATCTCCACGTGGCGACGAGCCCGTGATCCGTGACCGCCTTTCTTCTCAAAGACTCAAGCGAAGGCGCGTGACGTCGTTCTCGTGGATGTCGACGTCGGCGCGGCGCGCGGCATGGCCGGGCGAGCGGAGCGAGAGCGTGTGGTGGCCCACGGGGAGCGTGGTCTGCAGCGGCGTCGTGCCCAGGTGCCGGCTGCCCTCGTAGACCTCGGAGTACGGATCGGTCGCGATGCGCAGCGTTCCGGTCGCGTGCGAGACCGGCGTCGACGGAGGGTGACGATCGCCGGTCGGCCGCGGCGAAGCCTGCCGTCGGAGAGCGAACGAGAGCATGGCCTGCTCGCCCGGGCCCGCGAAGCTCACGTCGTCGGCGACGGAGTCGTACCCGGCCAGCGAGACGTCGACGTGGTGCGGCGACGGCGTGACGTCGATCGAGAACGGCGTCTGCCCCAGCAGATCTCCGTCGATCCGCACCGACGCGCCGGAAGGCGTCGTGGTCACGCGCAGGGTCGCGCTGACGGGGCGCGCGCTCATCGTCAGCTCGCGCGCCTCGCCCGGCCCGACCGTCGCGTCTTGGCGCGAGAGCTCCGCGCCGCGCGCATCGAGCGCACGGATCGTGTGGGGGACGCCTGCGACGACCGTGTACACGCTCGGCGCGAGGCCCACGATCGCGCCATCGATCTCGATCTGCGCGCCGGGCGGATCGCTGGCCACATGCAGCTGCGCGGTCGGCAGCGGTGCGATACCGGTCGCGACCAGTGTCGTTCGTGGCGGGAGCCTCGGCGGTGCGTCGGGCGGGCCATCGTTCGCGGGCCAGAGCATCGCTGCGGCGGCCATCGACGATCCGATCACGATCGCCGCTGCGGCCGCCCACACCATCCATCGCGGCCGACGGCGCGGGATGATCGGCGTCGCCTCCAGCGAGAGCGGCCCGCGCGGCGGTGGCGGTGGCAACACCGGAGGAGCGATCAGCGGCGTCGCGGACGACGCGAGCGGTGTCGGCGTCGGCTCGAGGACGTCGGTGCCGAGGATGATCGTCTCGGACGACATCAACGTCGGATCGGGCTCGGTACCGCCGCCGAGCGGCATCTCGTCGCTGCGGCCCATCGGATCGTCGAGGCGCGCCGTCCGCGCGCGCACGGCCGGCGCCACGTCGGACTTCGCGATCGTGCCGGCCGCACGCACCGCCTTGCGATCTTCGGCGACCGTGTCCGGGAACAAGAGCCGCACGAAGCGACCGATCTCGACCGTGTCGCTCGGCTCGGGCGATCGGCGCAGATAGCCCTCGAGCTCGGCGCGCATCGCGAGCGCATCGGGGAATCGGTCGGCGGCGCGAGGCGCGAGCGCGCGCTCGGCGATGTCGGCCAGCGGCCCGGGCAAGCGACGGATGCGCAGCCGATCGGGGATCTCGCCGCGCGCCGACATGCGCTTGGCCGCCTTCGCGTCGGCATGCGTGAAGAGCGGCTGACCGAGGATCGACTCGAAGAGCAGGATGCCGACGTTGAACAGATCGCTTCGCTTGTCGAGCGACTCGCCGCGCGCTTGCTCGGGCGAGAGATAGCTGTACTTGCCCTTCACCACGCCGTGCTCGGTCGCATCGTGCGTGCTCGTCGCGACGCTCTTGGCGATGCCGAAGTCGGCGAGCTTCACGGCGCCGTCGAACGAGAGCAGCACGTTGGACGGAGTGACGTCGCGATGGACGATGTTCGCGCGCTTGCCGTCGACGACGAGCTCGTGCGCGTACGCGAGCGCCTCGCACACGAACGAGGCGACCTTGGCCGCGTGATGAGCCGGCAGCGCGCCCGACTCGCCGCGTGCCTGCGCGCCCTCGGCCGCGCGCACGATGAGTGCCCGGAGATCGACACCGCGCACGAGCTCCATCGCCAGATAGAACGTCTCGTCGCCGCCCTCTTCGACGACGGATCCGTAGTCGTACACGTGCACGACGTTCGGGTGCGAGAGCTGCGCGGCGAGGCGCGCTTCGCCCTGGAACATGCGCTTGAACTCGGGATCGGCCGCGAGGTGCGGAAGAATTCGCTTCACGACGAGGTCGCGCGAGAAGCCGTCCTTGCCCTCCTGTCGGGCGAGGAAGATCTCTGCCATGCCGCCGGTCGCGAGCCTGCGAACCAGCCGATAGGGGCCGAGCGGGACACCTGCTGCCATGAACCGGCAGAGAGTAACGCGTGCCGCGGCGTTGGCCCGCAACTAGCTAGTACGCGCGCGAAATGCGACATCGCGTCGCGATTCTGGCAGCCTGCTACGCTGCGTTATCTTCGTTATCTTCCCAGAGAGCTTGCCATGAAGACACGCGCCCTCGCCCTCTTGCTCGCTTCGACCACCGCGCTGGCACCGAGCCTCGCGCTCGCGGCGCCGTTGCGCTCGGACCTGGGTGGCCCGGCGGGATTCGGCACGGACAACCTGCCCGGCAACGACGACGGCTCGACCGGTGTGATCGACATCCACGGCGCGTTTCCATCGGGGCTGCGCTTCTTCGGAACGACGTACGGCGAGCTCTGGGTGAACAACAACGGCAACATCACGTTCAACGATGCCCTCGGGACGTTCACGCCCGCTGCGTTCCCGATCGCGAGCCAGCCGATGATCGCGCCATGGTGGGGCGACGTAGATACCCGCGGCGGCGGTGTGCCGAACCGCGACGCTGTGTACTGGGCGGCGCAGCCTGGGCTCTTCGTCGCGACCTGGCACAACGTGGGCTACTACGGAATGCACGACGATCTGAGCAACGACTTCCAGCTGCTCCTCACGGCCGCGGGTCCAGGCGCCGGCGATTTCGACGTCGAGTTCCGATACAACCAGTGCCAGTGGACCACGGGGGACGCGAGCAGCGGCCACGGCGGGTTCGGCGGCGTCCCGGCGCAGGCCGGATTCGACGCGGGCAACCTTCACGATTACGTCGCGCTCCCCGGCTCGCTCACGATGAGCGTGCTCGATCTGTGCACCACGTCGAACGTCGGCGTGCCCGGCGTGTGGCGGTTCACCATCCGCAACGGTGAGATCGACTGTCCTGGCTTCGGAACACCGTGTACGACGGGCATGCAGGGCGTGTGCGGCGCAGGCACGAACGTGTGCGCGAGCCCGACGATGACCGTCTGCCAACAGCAGACGATGGCGAGCGACGAGCAGTGCAACTCGCTCGACGACGACTGCGACGGCACGACGGATGAGTCGCAGCCCGATCTGATGTGCGGCATCGGCGCGTGCGCGGTGACGCAGGCGAGCTGCGTGAACGGCATGACGGAGAGCTGCGTCCCGGGCCAGCCCCACCCCGAGACCTGCAACCTCGTCGACGACGACTGCAACGGCTTGACCGACGACGGCATCCCGGACGTGAGCTGCGGCCTGGGCGTGTGCCGCATGACGGTGCCCGGCTGCGTGAACGGTGTGGCGCCGACGTGCACGCCAGGTCGGCCGGGGATCGAGATCTGCAACGGTCTCGACGACGACTGCGACGGCATCATCGACAATCACCTGACGATGCCGTGCTTCATCGACGCGTGGGTCGCGCCGGATGCGGGGCCGCCGCCGCGCGATGCGGCCGTGCTCCCGGACGGGGCTCCCACGTTCGACGCAGGAACGCACTGCACCGGTTGGGAGTGCGATCCCAACCGCATCAACGGTCGAGCGGGCCCAGGCTGCAACTGTCGCGTCGGTCAGGGCCGCAGCGATCACGGCGGCCTCGCGCTGCTCGCGCTCGGCCTGGCGATCGTGATCGGACGACGCGTTACTCGGCGGTAACTGTCATCGGCGCGCTGTCGATCGCGCCGACACCACGCACATCGATGTGGATCGGCGTGGGCCCGACGGGGACCCGCGCCGGGATCGTCAGCTCGAGCTCGTAGGCGGTGCCCCGGCGGACGCGCGCGCGCTGTCCGGCGATCGTGACCGTCTCGCCGGTGGGCCGCGCGGCGAATCCGTAGCCACGCACGATGACGGCGCATCCGACGTGCGTGCACGCGGGCAGCACCTCGTTGACGCCGACACCGCTCGGTGGCGTCGCGAGCGTGAACGCCGTCTCGGCGGTGCGTCCGTCGTCGGTGCGCACCGTGATCGCACCGGTCGTGGCGTCCGCCGGGACGACGATGCGCATCTCGCTCGTGGTGCGCGCGCTGACCGTCGCGGGATGGCGCGAGCCGGCGAACGTCACCGTGATGCCCTCGGCCGCGAGACCAGCGCCGCGCACGACGACGGTCTGGCCGGGGTAGGCGCTCGTGGGATCGACGGCGCTCACGCTCATCGGCGCGAGCACGCGGAAGTCGGTCGACGAGCTCGCGACGCCTTGCAGACGCACCGTGACGCTGATGCGCCCCGTCGAGGCGCCCGCAGGCACGAGAACGTCGATCTGCGTGCTCGTGATCGACTGCAGCGCAGCGACCACGCCACCGAACGACACGGTGACGATGCCCGCGACCTCGCCGAACTGCGTGCCGTGCACGTGCACGACGGTCCCGACGGTGCCGCTCGCAGGCTCGAACGACGTGATGGTCGGTGGGTTCGTCAGCACGAACGGGCGCGACGTCCGCGCAGTGCCTGCGTTGTGGACCTCGACCACGAGCGGGCCGCTCGTCGCGTTGGGGATGCGCACGCGAAGGGTCGTCGCCGTCGCTGCGAGCACCGTGCAGTCGATGCCGGCGATCGTGACGCGATCGTGCGCGAGGGTCGTCGAGAACCCGGTGCCGGTGATGGTCACCTCCGTGTTGGTGCCCCCCTGTTCCGGCGTGAAGCTCGCCACCGCGACCGGCACGAGCACGTCGTAGCTCTCGTGCGTCGCCACGGCGGGCAGTCCGTGGATCGCGACCGAGATCGGGCCGGAGACCGCGCCCGTCGGGACCTGCACCGTGAGGTCGGTGTCGCTCACGTCGCGCACGGTGAGCGGCGCGTCGTGCATCGTCACGACGACCTGACGGATGTCGGTGCCGAAGTGCGCGCCGTGCAGGTGGACCTCCGAGCCGACGACGCCGGAGCTCGGCTCCATCGACGCGATCGTGGGCGCGGCCTGCACGACGAGCGGCGTCGCGGAGTACGCGCGACCCGCACCGGTGACGTCGACGAGCAACGTGCCCGTGGTCGCCGCGGCGGGCACGTCGAACGTGAGCTCGGTCGCGCTCGCGGTGAGGACCCGCGCCGTCGTTCCGTTGACGAAGAGACGATTGCCGGCCGCGCGCGCCGCGAACCCGGCGCCGTGCACGGTGATGCGCGTGCCAGCAGATGCGACCGCTGGCTCGAACGACGCGATCTGCACCCCGATGTCGACGGTCAGCGGCGGCGACGCGCACGAGCCTGCCGCGGCGACGGAGATCGTGAACGGTCCGCTCACGGCGCCCGTCGGAACGATGACGGCGAGCTCCGTCGGCGTCGCCGAGCGCACGACGACCGGCAGTGTGCCGAGCGTCACGGTGTTCTCGGTGAGACGCGCCGAGAAGTGCTCACCGAGGATGTGCACCTCGGCGCCCGGCGGCGCGTGCACCGGATCGATCGACGTCACGACGGGCGCGGGCGGCGCGGCCAGCACGCGGAGCTCGGGGCCCGTCACCTGCGTTCCATCCGCGAGCCGGATCTGCACGTGACCGGTCGCTGCGCCGGGTGGGATCGTGATCGTGACGCGATTGGGAAGGCGCGCGCTCACGGGCATCTCGACGTCGCCCAGCAGCACCGGCTGATCCGATCGGAAGAAGCGCCCGACGATCTGCACCGTCGTCCCGGGCGGGCCCGAGGTCGGCTCGAGCCGCTCGACCACTGGAGGCGGCGTGCGGACCTGAGCGGAGGCGGAGGGCACGAGCGCGAGCAGGAGAGCGACGCAGAACGAGCCCATGGCGAGGGCGTTTCGGGAGAGCGACATGATCGCGGAGCATACCTCGCCGCTGTTTCCTTGGGTCCCCCGTGCCATGATGGCCAAATGCGCTTGGGCTCGCTGTTCCTCGTCTTCGCCTCGCTCTGCCTGCCAGCCTGTTCGTTGTCGCGCGAGGTGCTCGGGGAGCGCGACGCGTCCATCGATGCATTCGCGCTCGACGCGTCGGACTCGGGCCGCGATGCGGGGCACGACGCGGGCCAGGACGCCGACCTCCCCGACACGAACGCGCCGGATCTAGGCATGCCGGACATGGGCGTGGACGCGTTCGTCGCGCCGCCCGACATGGGCGTGGATGCGTTCGTCCCGCCTCCCGACGCCGGCCACGACGCCGGCAACGACGCCGGCAACGACGGAGGCTCCGACGCCGGCCCGTGCGCGCTCTGCACCGGCACCCAGATGTGCTGCGCGCTCAGCTGCGTCGACGTCACGAACGACCCGAGCCACTGCGGTGGCTGCTCGGCATGCCCCGCGTTCCCGAACGGAACGCCGCTCTGCGCGGCGAGCACCTGCCGGATCGCGTCGTGCACGAGCGGCTTCGTCGACTGCAACGCGACGTACGCCGACGGTTGCGAGATCCACACGGACGCCGACACCGCGAACTGCGGTGCGTGCGGTCACGCGTGCCGCGCGGGCCAGACCTGCAGCGCGGGCGCATGTCACGGCTGGGGCACGCTGACGACCACCGGCGCGCCGGCCGCGCGCAGCCAGCACACCGCGGTGTGGACCGGCTCGCGCATGATCGTGTGGGGCGGCAACGACGGGACGAACGAGGTGAACACCGGCGGCGTGTTCGATCCCGCGACGGGCACGTGGACCGCCACGAGCCTCACCGGCGCGCCCGGCGCACGTCGTGGCCACGCCGCCGTGTGGACCGGATCGCGCATGCTCGTCTGGAGCGGGTATCGCAACGGCGCGGGCTGGCTCGCCGACGGTGGTCTCTACGATCCGACGACCGACACGTGGACTGCGCTGCCCGGGACCTCGCCCGCCGCGCGCTCGCGCTTCCCGTATGCGTACGACGACACGGACCATCGCCTCTTCGTGTTCGGCGGCTGGGACGCGACATCGGTGCGCGGCGACGGCGCCACGTTCGACGGGACGAGCTGGACCGCGTCGTCGACGACGAGCCAGCCGAGCGCGCGTCGCTACTTGCCCATGGTGTGGACGGGATCGCGCTTCCTCGTCTGGGGCGGCGAGAACGCGAACATGTTCGATCTCGGCCAAGGCACGCCGACCAACGTCCTGCAAGACGGCGCAGGCTTCGATCCGATCGGCAACGCCTGGTCCGCGATCGCCACCACGGCTCGCCCCGCGGCGCGCTCGCGTCACCTCGCGGTGTGGACGGGCACGCAGATGATCGTGTGGAGCGGCTACGACCAGAACCAGACGCGCCTGACGAGCGGAGGTCGCTACACGCCGTCGTCGGACAGCTGGCAGCCCGTCGCTGCGACGACGATTCGCGGGCGTGTGAACGCGAGCGCGGTGTACTCGGGAAGCGCGATGATCGTCTGGGGCGGCACCGACACGCACACCGTGCCGCCGTTCACGACCATCACCGACTATCTCGCCGACGGCGCGGCCTACGACCCGAGTGGCGACTCGTGGATCGTGCTGCCGACGGCCGGCGCGCCGAGCGGCCGCGAGGATCACACGGCGATCTGGGATGGCGCCGAGATGATCGTCTGGGGCGGCGCGAACGCCACGACGACGTTCGCCGACGGCGCGTTCTTCGCGCTCTGATCGTCGGTCGGTCAGTCGGCGAGCGTGACGGGGATCGAGAGATCGACCGCGCGCGTCGCGACGTCACCGGATCCCGCGGGCAGATCGACGTGGCTCACCGCCTCGACGATGCAGTCGACCTCGTCGGTGTCGCCGATGTTCGCGATCTCGACCGACGACTCCGTCACGCGCCCCGTGCGGCCTTCGACGTGCAGGCGAACGCGGATCGTCGCGTCGGGCGAGGCTCCGCGCGTGACGCCCGCCGCGTGACAGCGACCGAGCGTGCGGCTGAGCGCTCCGGCGCCCGCCGTGCGGATCGCACGAGCCCACGAATCGGGAACGGCGCTGCCGTCGGAGAAGCTCGCCGCGCCGACCGCTGCACGCGGGCCAGTGCCGGGAATGCCGGCGCGATCGGCGTCGTCCTGCCAGGAACGGAAGCGCTCGGTGTCCTCCCGCGCGACGGTGCCTCCCGACGCATCGACGATCTCGATGAACGCCACGTCCATGCGCACGAGCGTCACGCCGGCGCGCGGACGAATGAGACAGCTCGATCGCTCCGGATCGTCGAAGCCGAGGAAGAAGCCGACGCGAAGATGCGCGCCGCTGCTCCGTGCCGACTCCAGCTGCGCGCTGCGCGTGTCGTTCGCGACGAAGCCGATCATCTCCATGTGCGAGGGCAGCAGCTCGACCGAGCCCGCGAAGGCGCGGAGGTTGCGCCGCGTGTCGAGGGGCAGGAAGTCTTCGTCTCGCTCCTCGAAGCGCCACGCGCCGTCGATCATCACGGAGTAGAGCGTGGACGTGTTGCCCTCTTCGTCCGCCGCACGACATGCGGTCTGCAGCGCGTCGAGCGAGCCGAGCGGTCGATCCGACGACTGCGCGCTCGCCGTCGACGCGGTCGTCAGCGAGAGGAGAACAAGAGCACCGAGCCACGTTCGCATGATGAGATCCTGACGCCGCGTGCCGAGAACGTCACGCGCTCGGATAGCGAGACACGACCGCCCGAACGGGCCGATCGATCGAGAGAACCGGGCTCGTGACGAGATCACGTCCCTCGGCGTGGAAGAACATCGACTCGCCGACGTCGGGCAGACCGACCGTCGCGTGGATGCCGCCCTGACGGCTGAACTTGAGACCGCCGTGCACGCGCTGCTTGAGCGCGAGATGCGCGCGGAGCCATTCGCCGCTGCGTCGATCCCGCACCGCGACGCACTGATCGCGCCGCACGTGGTACTCGGTGTTGCGCGTCACGTAGACCTTGTGGATGCGGCGATCGGCGGGCGAGGACGTCTTCGGCTGCGGCATGGGCGGACCTTCCTTCGTCTCGGAGGCCTAACGCCAATTGCCCGTGAGGCCCAAATTACCTGCAGCTCGTCAGAACGAGAAGCCCATGCTCAGTTCCATCGTCAGCGCCTGTCCGTACGCGTTCGCGATGCGCGTGTCGCCAGAGAAGGGGACTGCGAGGAGGCGATAGCCGACGCCGACGCCGATGACGAGCCATCCGATCTCGTAGTCGAGGCCGCCGAACAACGTGCCCGTCGCGACGGTCGATTCGACGCGACCGCCGTTCGAGCCGGAGAGATACGTCACGCCGGGCGCGAGCCCGAGGCGCACCTGGAGCCCGCCCGCCGGGAACAGCGAGATGCGCAGTGCGAATGGTGCGGAGAAGCTCAGCGCGTCGACCGAGAGCGCCGCGGCGGACGAGGCGGAGTTGCTGCAGTGCCCGTCGAAAGCCAGACAACTGACGTGGACTCCGCTCACGGCGAGCTCGGCCGACCATCCGAGCCAGTGCCCACCATCGAGCCAGCCGCGTAGGCCGATCGCGCCGCTCGCGCCCGTGTTGATGCGTCCGAATGCCCAGTCCATCGCAACACTGCCGCGAATCGTGAAGTGCGCGCTGCGATCGGGCGGCGCCGGCGGCGCGGGCGGCGTGACTGGCAAGCCAGCTTCCATGCGCGCGAGCCCGTCCGGCAGGCTCGCGGTCGTCGGCATGCTCGAGCCGTCCTCGTCCTCCGGGTCCTCCGACGCAGGGCTGCTCGGCTCCGCGCTGGTATCGGACGAGCACTCGAGAGAGGTGTGCCCGCGCAGCTCCTGCCGGCCCGTCGCGCGATCCACGACGACGTAGTCGACCTCGGTCGCGATGCGCTCGTTCGTGCTGAGCACCCACGCATCGTCGGTCGCGCTCGCAGTCACCGACGCGTGCTCGACGCGCACGTCGTATCGATCGGGCCGGAGGTAGACGATCGTGCCGTGCTCGAGGTCGCGCAAGAACGGCTGCACACGCGCGGTGCACGAGAGGGCACTGCCGCCGCTGACCCTGCCACCGCCCGACGATGCGACGTCGCGCAGGAGCGCCGCGTGGATCGTCACGACGCGCGGGCGCGGGACCACGTCGTCGTGATCGAAGAGCGCGGCGCGATCGACGAGCACGATGCGCGTCGCGCCGGTCGACGAATCACACTCGTCGATCCGGAACGCGCGCGCGCCGGCGTCGTCGAGCGCGAGGGTGTACTGGCCGCACGGTGCGCACGCTCCATCGCCGGTATCCACGCACACGTGGACGAGGCTCCCCGGCGCATCGACGTCGGCTTGGAGCGCCGCGATGGTGTCGGCCCACTCCCCGTGCTCGAGCGTGGTGACCCGCTCCTGCGCATGACCGACGCTCGCGAAGAGAGAAGTCAGCGCCAAAATCGAGAGGGCGAGGCGCATCGTGCTGCCGTGCTCTCATCGCAAGCGTCGTACCGAAGCGCAGCAGTGGCGGGATCACGCGCGTTCGCGGATCGGCTCGACGCGAGGGAAGATTTCGGCGGGTCAGTGCGCAACGCGCCGTGGCGAGTCGACCCTTCTGCTGGCGCTCCTGCCTACTGACGCCCCGCCCTATTGGCGGTAGTCGAGCGAGAAGCTCATCGCCGTCGGCATCATCGGGCCCTGCTCGGTCGCGCGCACCGTCATCGTGTGACCGTCGGCGCTCAGGGTGTAGACGTTCCACCGGCGTCCGAGCGAGTGCTCGAAGTACTGCTCGAGGTGCCCGTCGCGGAAGTACTGACGCACGCTCACTTCGGTCCCGTCCGGCAGCTCGAAGTCCTGCGCGACGCCGGGCCGCGTGTTGTAGGTGAACGAGCCGTCGAAACCGATCTCGATGTTCCCGCTGGGAAACGAGATGGTGATCCGGTCGTTCACCGGCGTCTGATCGTGCAGCTGGCTCCGCGCGATGCTCTGCACGAAATAGTTCATGTCCGTGACGGCACGCTCGATCCCGCGATCGAGCGCCGCCTGCCCGGTCGCGTGGCTCACCGTCAGGTTCCACGCGCCCGTGTAGAGAGTGCGCAGCTCCGCCTCGGTGCGCGTCGGTGCGGCGGCGGTGCCGGCGTCCACTTGCGTGTGTCCGAGCGTGGGCACGAGGGCGAGGGCGAGGGCGACGATGGCGGGGGCGAAGAGACGGGTGCGGGCCATGGCGACGTTTAGACTGAAGGCGACCGGGGTTTTGTTCAATCGATCGCGGCATTGCGGCTATCTTCCACGTCGTGCCGGAGATCGAGCTTCACCGCTATGCGACCTGGACCGAGCTCGGGCTCGGGATCCTCACCTTCGTCTCGCTGCTGGTCGTCTCGGCGCCGTACGGAAGACACGCGCGCAAGGGATGGGGCCCCGAGATCGATCAGCGACTCTCGTGGGTGCTGATGGAGCTGCCTGCGAGCGTCGGCTGGGCCGCGATCTACTTCGCGGGGCGCCATGCGCTCGAGGCCGTGCCGATCGCGTTCTTCGTGATGTGGCAGACGCACTACGTCAACCGCACGTTCGTCTTCCCGTTCCGCATCAAGGCGGAGGGGAAGAAGACGCCGGTCTCGATCGTCGCGACCGCCGTCGCGTTCAATCTCCTCAACGCGTACGTGAACGCGCGCTGGGTGTCCGACCTCGGCAACTACCCGACGAGCTGGCTCTTCGACGCGCGCTTCGTGATCGGCGCGCTCGTGTTCGCGACGGGCTTCGGCATCAACCAGCACGCGGACTGGGTGCTGATGAACCTGCGCAAGCCCGGCGAGACGGGATACAAGATCCCGCGCGGCGGCCTCTATCGCTACCTGACGTCGCCCAACTACTTCGGCGAGATCCTCGAGTGGACCGGCTGGGCGATCGCGACGTGGTCGCTCGCGGGCCTCGCGTTCACCGTCTACACGTTCGCGAACCTCGCGCCGCGCGCCGCAGCGCACCACCGCTGGTACCACGAGAAGTTCCCGGACTATCCGACGGAGCGGAAGGCCGTCATTCCTTTCGTATGGTGAGGCGCACGATCCTCGCGCTCGCTCTGAGCAGCTGCGTCGGCGTCCGCGGCGCGGACTGCGATCAGATCATCGCGAAGATGCGCCGCTGCGATCCGAGCGCCGCGACGGCGAGCGACACGATGCTCTCGGTCCAGTGCCCGGGCACGCAAGCGAGCTGCGTGGGCATGCCCGTCGACACGCCCGAGCAGTGCAGCGTGTTCATGGGCTGTCTCTACGGCGACTGAGCCTCGACCGCGCCGGTTACATTGCCACTTGACTATATAGCCCATCGGCTATATTTGATCGAGCGATGAGCGCTCCGCACACCGCCACGCTCGATGCCACGTTCGCGGCTCTCGCCGATCCGACGCGGCGGGCGATCCTCACGCGGTTGATGCGAGGCGAGTCGTCGGTGAACGACCTCGTCGCCCCTTTCCGGCTGAGCCAGCCGACCATCACCAAGCACATCCAGGTGCTCGAGCGTGCCGGCCTGGTCGAGCGGCGCAAGAACGCGCAGTTCCGCCTGTGCCGGCTGCAGGCCGCGCACCTCGCCGATGCGTGGGAGTGGCTCGGCGGCTACCGCGAGCACTGGGAACGCTCGCTCGATCGCCTCGAGGCGGTCGCGCGTCAGCTGCAGCACGACGAAGAGAAGCAACGAAAGAAGGAGAAGCCGCATGCCCGCGAGCGTCGCGTCCGCCGAGCCCGAAGCCGAACGTGAGGTCACGATCGTCCGCGAGACGAACGTGCCCGCGCGGTTCCTCTTCCGCGCATGGTCGCGGCCGGAGCATCTCCTGACGTGGTTCGGCCCGCCGGGATGTCCGCTCACGCTCTGCGAGGTCGACTTCCGCGTCGGCGGGCGCTTCCGCTTCGCGATGACGGGCCCCGACGGTGTGACGATGATGCCATTCGGCGGCAGCTACCTCGCGATCGAGGACAACCGTCTCCTGCAGTACTCGAGCGCGTTCGAAGAGCCGGGCGCCGAGACGATGCTCGTGACGGTGCGCTTCGAAGAGCGGCGCGGCCACACGACGATCACGATGCACACGCTCTTCGAGTCCATCGCGATGATGCGTGCCCACGTCGGTCGCGGCTATCGCAACGGCGTGAACGCCGCGCTCGATCAGCTCACCTCGCTCGTCTCTGGATGGAGCGACGCATGAAGACCACGACGTCGAAGGACGGAACCACGATCGCGTACGAGCAGCTCGGCAGCGGGCCGGCCGTGGTGCTCGTCGACGGTGCGTTCTGCCGGCGCGCGTTCGGTCCGATGCCGGATCTCGCCAAGGCTCTCTCGTCGCGCTTCACCGTCTTGCACTACTACCGTCGCGGACGCGGCGAGAGCGGCGACACGAAGCCCTACACGCTCGACAAGGAGCTCGACGATCTCGAGGCGGTGGTCGCCGCCGCGGGGAGCGACGTGTGCGTCTACGGCATCTCGTCGGGCGCCGCGCTCGCGATGCGTGCCGTCGGGCGTGGGCTGCGCATCCGCAGGCTCGCGATCTACGAGCCGCCCTTCGCGCTCGACGGGACGCACACGCCGACCCCGGCCGACTTCCGCGAGCAAATTGCCGCGATGCTCGCCGCAGGAGACCGCGACGCACCCGTGAAGCTCTTCATGCGCGTCGTGGGTGTGCCGGCGTTCGGCATCTTCTTCATGCGCTGGATGCCGAACGTGTGGCCGAAGCTACGCGCGGTCGCGCACACGCTCCCCTATGACTTCGCGCAGCTCGGCGACACGCAGCGCGGCGGACCGCTCCCTGCCGACCTCGCATCGGCGCTCGCCGCGATCTCGTGCCCGACCGTCGCGATGGCCGGCAGCAAGAGCCCACCGTGGATGCACCACGCGAGCAAGACGATCGGCGAGACGGTCCGCGGCGCATCCTTTCGCATCGTGCCCGGCCAGGATCACAACGTGTCCGCGAAGGCGATGGCGCCCGTGCTCACGGAGCTGTTCGCGCCCTGAGCGTCGGCTCGCTCAGGCGAGGCGATCTTCGCCGAGCACCGCGTTGTCGATCAGCCGCGTCTTGCCGATCTTCGCCGCGACCACGAGCAGCGCGCGCTCGCCCGTGCGATCGACCGGCTGCAGCGTCTCGGGATCGGCGATCGCGACGTAGTCGATGCTGTCGAAAGCCGGCTCGATCTCCGCGCGCGCGAGCCGCTCGAGCGATGCCGCCTTGCGCTCGCCGTCCTCGAACGCGCGCATCGCCGCACGGATGCCGCGCGAGATGCCCAGCGCACGCTGCCGCTCGTCCGCCGACAAGTAGCGATTGCGCGAGCTGAGCGCGAGGCCGTCCGGCTCGCGGATCGTCGGCATCGCCGCGATCTCGACCGGCAGATCGAGATCGCGCGTCATGCGCTCGATCACCTTCCACTGCTGGTAGTCCTTGCGGCCGAACACGGCGACGCACGGCGCCGCGAGACCGAAGAGCTTGCACACGATCGTCGTGACGCCCGCGAAGTGCCCCGGACGGTGCACGCCCTCGAGCACATCCGTCAGACCCTTCACCTCGACGACCGACGAGAATCCCGGCGGGTACATCGCCTCGCGCATCGGCGCGAACAGAACGTCGACCTTCGCATCGCGACAGCGCGCGAAGTCCGCGTCGAAGGTGCGCGGATAGCGCGTGAAGTCCTCGTTCGGCCCGAACTGCGTCGGGTTCACGAAGAGCGATACCGCCACGAAGGTCGCGCCCTGCGCGCGGGCCTCGCTCACGAGCGCGAGATGCCCGTCGTGCAGCGCGCCCATCGTCGGCACGAAGCCGACACGATGGCCCATCGCACGCGCGACCTCGAGCGCGCCTCGAAACGCCGCCGGGCTCTCGACGATCCGCGTCATCGACGACTCGTCATCTCAATGGGGGCCGTACGTACCCGCGGGAGGCGGAGCCGCCACGGCAGCAGCGCCCGCGCCGAACGAGTGCTCGACCGTCGGGAACGCGCTGTTCTTCACTTCGTCGACGTACGTGCGCGTCGCCTGCACGCCGTCCTCGAACATGTTCGCGAAGCGCTTGACGAACTTCGGGCGCAGGTTCGGCGTGAGGCCGAGCAAGTCGTAGCTGACGAGCACCTGGCCATCGCAGTGGACGCCCGCGCCGATGCCGATCGTCGGGATGTCGAGCTCCTCGGTGATGCGGCGCGCGAGATCCATCGGGATCCCTTCGAGCACGATCGCGAACGCACCGGCGGCGGCGACCGCGCGTGCGTCGTCCATCACGCGCGCCGCATCGCTCTCGCTCTTGCCCTGCACCTTGAAGCCGCCCATCGCGTGGACGCTCTGCGGCGTCAGACCGATGTGCGCCATGACGGGGATCCCGACCTCGACGAGCCGCGCGATCGTCGGCGCGATCGACACGCCGCCCTCGAGCTTCACCGCGTGCGCGCCACCCTCGGACAGGAAACGACCCGCGCTGCGCAGCGCTTCCTCCGGCGAGATCTGATACGTCATGAACGGCAGATCGCCGACGATCATCGCGCGACCGCCGTCCTTGCCGGCGCGCACTCCGCGCGCGACGGCGCGGCAGTGATAGACCATCTCGTCGAGCGTCACGGGCAGCGTCGAGTCGAGCCCCTGCACGACCATCCCGAGCGAGTCGCCCACGAGCAGCACGTCGGCGCCTGCCTCGTCGAACATCCGCGCGAAGGTCGCGTCGTACGCGGTCACCATCGCGATGCGATCGTTCTTCGACTTCATCTGACGCAGAGCAGGAACCGTGACGCGCGATCGCGTCAGCGTGGGCTGGGTCATGGTGGTCGCTTCGTCCAGTCGCGGCCGACGATGTGTCGGTCCACGCCTTCCTCGGCACTACCAAGGTAGCACTTCGGAGCGAGGCGGAAAGGTCCTAATGCATCAACGTGACGGTACCGAGCGTGCCGGGCTCGGGCCCGCGCGTCGCGGCGTCCACGCCGAATCCGATGCCGATGCCTGCGCCGATCGCGAGCGCGCCGAGCAGGATCCAGAACCAGGGCTCGCTCGCGACGTCGCCCCCACCGCTCTGGATCGGCGGCGCCTCCGCGACCGCATCGCGCGAGACCGTCGTCGCCGAAGGAATGTCGCCCGGGATGCGCAGCGCGAGCGGCTGCGCCTCGCTGCCGAGCTGACCGAGCTCGGTTCCGCTCGGTGAGACCGCGGACAGGAAGTACGCGACGTCGATCGCCTGATCGGTCGCGCCGACCACGGGAATCCGTCCGACGTACGAGCCATCGGGATGACGATCGAGGACCACGCGCGAGAAGCCGGGATCGCCCGCGTGTCGGTACGCGAGCCGGACCTCGGCGACGGCATCGGCGCCATCGAGGAGATTGACCGTGATCGTCGGCGACTCGCGGCGGCTCAGCGTGCCGGGCGAGCTGTGACCGAGCGTGACCCGCACGGGCGCGGGATGCGCTTCTCTCGCGCGCGCGAACGCGCTGATGACGGGCGGGCTCGCATCGGCGTCCGTCAGTCGATATCCGGGATCGCGCGAGTAGAGGAGACGCAGCGTCTCGCGCGCCGCGTCGGCCTGCTGATCGGCGATCTGCGCGGTCGCGAGCAGCTCGAGGCCGTCGTTGCGCTGCGAGGCGGTGAGATCGGTGCGCGCGAGCAGCGTGCCCGCCTGCGCGATCGCATCCGGATACGACGCGTAGAGGACCTGCTCGCGGATCGCGGCGATCTCCGCATCCACGGCCGTCTGCGCAGCCGCGGTCGAAGCGAAAGCGAAGACGACGACGAAGACGAA
>CAYSCF010000013.1:42784-53142 GCA_964429305.1 uncultured Sandaracinaceae bacterium
CGCTCTTCCCGACGAGCGCAGTGAACGCGTCGACGAGCGACGTGACGACCTGGTTGCCGCGCGTGCGCGCGTCGGCGACCGACTCGCTCTCCGCGACCTTCTCCACGACGTCGAAGTAGTACTTGATCTTGGGCTCGGTCCCGCTCGGACGAAGCATCACGCGGTGCCCTCCCTCGAGCTCGAGCGCGAGCGCGTTGGACGAAGGAAGCGCGAGCGGCTCTCGTTTGTCCCCGCTGATCCGGACCTGCGCCTCGAGATCGAGGATCGCCGTCACGGCGTGATCGCCCAGCATCTTCGGCGGCGACTTGCGCACGCCATCGACGATCGACGCGATCTTCTGTGCGCCGTCCGCGCCCTTCATCGTCACCGACACCTGCCGCGAGAGATAGAGGCCATAGCGACGCGCCATGGTGTCGAGCTCGCCGAGGATCGTCGTGCCGCGCTGTCGGCACCACGCGTTCAGATCCGCGAACACGAGCGCCGCGCTCACGCCGTCCTTGTCGCGCACGACGTCACCGATCGTGTAGCCGAGCGCCTCCTCGTAGCCCATCACGAAGCGCTTTCCCTGCGCCTCGAGATCCATCGCGCGGTTCGCGATCCACTTGAAGCCGGTGAGCGTCTCTTCCCAGTACACGCCGTGCGCGCGTGCGATGGCGCCGAGCATCGGGGAGCTGACGATCGAGCTGAGCACCATGCGCTCGCCGCTCTTGTCGCCCTCGCTCAGCAAGTAGTGCGCGAGCAAGCAGCCGACGTCGTTGCCCGTGAGCTGCACGTAGCCATCATCGTCGCGCGGCGTCGCGATCGCGAGGCGATCGGCATCCGGATCGTTGGCGATGACGAGGTCCGCCTTCATCTCGCGCGCGAGCGAGAGCACGATGTCCATCGCGCCCTTCTCTTCCGGGTTCGGGAAGCGAACCGTCGGGAACGCGCCGTCGGGCTGCGCCTGCGCCTGCGCCGATCGAACGTTCTTGAAGCCGCCTTCGTTCAGCGCGCGTCGCGCCGGGATGTCTCCGACGCCGTGCATCGCGGTGTACGCGATCGAGAGATCACGCGGCCCCTCGGGATGCACCACGAGCTTGCGGATCGCGGCGTGGTACGCGTCGAGCTCCGCGTCGCCGAGCGAGCGGAAGCGATCGCCCGCGGCGGCCGGTGACTTGCGCGGCAGCTTCATCGCGGGCGCGACGGCGTCGATCTCCTTCGCGATCCCCGCGTCGTGCGGCGGGATGATCTGCGCGCCGTTGCCCCAGTAGACCTTGTAGCCGTTGTACTCGGGCGGGTTGTGGCTCGCGGTGACCATCACGCCGGCGGCGGCCTTCGTGAGCAGCACCGCGAAGCCCAGCACCGGCGTCGGCGTCGGACGATCGAACATCATCACGCGGAAGCCCGCACCGAGCGCGACCTCGGCCGCCTCTTCGGAGAATTCGGGGCTCATGCGGCGCCCGTCACGCCCGATCGCGATCCCGCGCTCGCGCGCGCCCTCGACCGTCGCCATCAGATAGGCGCAGAGACCGGCCGTCGCCTCGCGCACGACCTTGATGTTCATGCGGTTGGGACCGGCGCCGATCACACCGCGCAGCCCGGCCGTACCGAATTCCAGGCGCTGGGCGAAGCGGTCCGCCAGATCTTCTCCACCGCCCATGCTCGCCAGGAGCGCAGCGATCTCCGCGCGAGTCTCCGGATCCGGGTCATCGGCCATCCAGCGCTCGGCCTTCCGCCGCAGCGCGTCATCGATCGTCATAGGTCCGCATTCAATCACACCTCGCGGCGCGACGCTTGACGCTCGAACGCAGTGGTCGGCATCATTCAACCAGGAACGATTTCCGTGTCCGGTGAACGAGCAGGCTGGCGCTCGACGCGCCTCGCAGCCGTCTGTGTTCGTGGATGTTTCCGCGGGGCACTCGCCGCGATCCTGTGCGCCACGTTGTTCGTAGTGACGCACGTGCAAGCGCAGTCCGAGCCGAGCGCCGCCGATCGTGCCGCCGCCGGCGAAGCCTACGACCGCGGAACCGCCGCCTATCTCGCGCACGAATATCCGCGCGCGGCGCAGCTCTTCGAGACGGCCTATCGGCTCGCACCGAGCGCGCCCGCGCTGATCCAGGCGATCCGCGCGCGCGAGCACACCGACGACGGCGCGATGCGCGCGGGCTCGCTCGCGCTGCGCCTCGAGGCTCTCTACGGCAGCGACCGCGCGGCGGCGCGACAGGCGTCGACGACGCTGCAGCACGTGCGCGGTCAGTTCCTGCGCGTGGACGTGACGTGCGATGCGACTTGCACTGTCGAGCTCGACGGCACGCTCGAAGACTACACCTCGTTCTTCGTCGATCCCGCGAGCACACACACGGTTCGTGCGAGCTTCGACACCGGCACGGCGCCCTCGCAGACGACCGCAGGCGCGGCGGGCGAGACGCAGGCGATGACGTTCGCGCGGCCGGCGGCGCCC
Source organism: uncultured Sandaracinaceae bacterium (assembly GCA_964429305.1). Classification (GTDB taxonomy): domain Bacteria; phylum Myxococcota_A; class Polyangia; order Polyangiales; family Sandaracinaceae; genus JBBSAT01. The sequence continues at coordinate 45,225 of CAYSCF010000013.1, forward strand.
GAGGTCGTGCAGCCCGAAGCGCCCATCGCGGTCGTCACGCCCGAGACGCACGAGACGTCGCCGACGCCGCCCGTCGAGCATCCGAGCAGCGGCGGGATCCATCCGGCCGTCTTCGTCACGTTCGCCGGGCTCACGGCGGTCGCCGGCGGCATCCTGATCTGGTCGGCGGTCGACATGTACGCCGGCGTGCCCGCCTATCAGATGAGCCCGACGACGGCCGCGCTGCAGGATGGACAGAGCCGCGAGCTGCGCACCGACGTGATGTTCGGCGTGACGGGCGCCCTCGCCGCCACGGCGATCGTCCTGGCGATCTTCACCGACTGGGGCGGCAGCAGCGCGGACACGCAGACGCCGCAGGTCTCGGTCATGGGCCTCCCCGGTGGCGGCGGCCTGCGCCTGGACGGGACGTTCTGATGGCGACGTCCACCGCCGTCTCGGCGACGCGCGATCTCTCGGGCAAGAAGCTCGGGCGCTACGAGATGCTCGCGCAGCTCGCGGCCGGCGGCATGGCGACCGTCTACGTCGCACGCGCGCAGGGCGTCGCCGGCTTCGAGCGCCTGGTCGCGATCAAGGTGCTGCATCCGCACCTCGCGCACGACGACGAGTTCATCTCGATGTTCCTCGACGAGGCCCGGCTCGCGGCGCGCATCCGTCATCCGAACGTCGTGCCGACGCTCGACATCTCGGACTCGCAGGGCGACGGCTACTTCCTCGTCATGGAGTACATCGAGGGCGATCACCTCGGCGCGCTCTTGCGCGAGGCAGCCCGCGGCAGCGCGCGTCTCACGCCACCGGTCACGCTGCGCATCGTCGTGGACGCGCTCGAGGGGCTCGGCGCGGCACACACGCTGAAGGACGGCGACGGCAAGCCGCTCACGATCGTCCATCGCGACATCTCTCCGCACAACATCCTGCTCGGCACCGACGGCGTCGCGCGCATCACGGACTTCGGCGTCGCCAAAGCCGAGGTGCGCCTCAGCTCGACGCGCGACGGACAGTTCAAGGGCAAGCTCGCGTACATGGCGCCCGAGCAGGCGTCGAACGGCACGGCCGATCAGCGCAGCGATCTCTTCAGCATGGGCATCGTGCTCTGGGAGTCGCTGACCGGAAGGCGTCTCTTCCGCGCAGACAACAACGGCGAGCTGCTCAATCGCTTGCTCAACTCGCCGATCCCCGCGCCGAGCGAGTACGTGCCCGAGATCGCGGCGCTCGATCCGGTGCTGAAGAAGGCGCTCGCGCGCGATCCGGCGGAGCGCTTCCAGAGCGCGGCCGAATTCGTCGAGGCGATCGAAGCAGCCGCGAGCGGCGTCGGCGGGCTCGCCTCGCCGCGCACGGTCGGCAAGTCGGTGCGCGAGTGGCTCGGCACCAAGATCGAGGGCGAGTCGACGCGCATCCGCACCTCGATCGACTCGCTCGGTCGAAGCGAAGTGAGCTCGGCGGGTGGCGTGCCGCGGCCCGAGGGCAGCGCGCTCACGCCGATCACGCAGTCGGGCCCGATCGGGACGCTCGGTCAGACGCCGAGCATGGTGCGGCCGATCCAGGCGCCGGCGAACGAAGACGCGACCGTCGGTGCGACACCGAAAGCGATCGCGGCAGCGACGGAGCCCGCGCCCGCGGGACCGGATCGACGCCTGATGATCCTCGGAGTCGTGATCGTGCTGCTCCTGGTCGTCGTGATCGGCGGCGGCGCGATGATGGCGTTCGGTGGACAGTCGGCGCCCGCGAGCACCGTGGCCGCGCCTCCTTCTTCGACACCTCCGCCAAGCACCGCGGCCGAGATCGTTCCGCCCACGAGCGTGGTGACGGCGCCGCCCTCGACGGCAGCGCTCCCGATGGGCAGCGACGTTCCGCCGCCGACCACCACGGTCACGGAGGAAGAAGGCGCATCGAGCCAGCATCACCGCCGTCCGCGCCATCCGGTGCACACGACGACGGGCGGCAGCACGGACGAAGACGACGACGATCTGCTCGTCAATCCGTACCGTCACTAGATCTCTGCCGGAGTGGTCCGCGGAGCGGACCCGACACAATTGTGTCGGCCCGGCGTGCCGGGCACTTCGGTAGAGCGGCGGCGCGCGCCCGGCGCGTCGAACGAATGCTAGCCTCGTAGGGATGTTCACCACGAGCGAGCGCCCTGCTCCGAGCGAGTCTCCGCTCGCGGCGCTCGACTCGCTCGCGGCGGATGCCACCCGCGTCACGCGTGTGCTCCCGGCGCTGGTCGCGAAGAACGCGCCCGCCGAGCGCACGCGGCTCGTGCGCGCGATCGCGGCCGGTGAGACTCCGGTGGCGCACTGGGAGATCGAGCGTCGCCCGATCGATCCGGGCCTGCATCGTGCGCTCGCGAGCGCGCGTCGCTTGCTCGAGCTCGCCGGGCCGGGCCCGCTCGCCGATCTCTACCTGCGACGCTTCGAGGAGCTCGAGCTCGACGTGGCGATGATCGAGTCGCTCGGACGCGGCGCCCTCGTGCGACCGCTCGCCGCACGGCGCTATGGAACCGGCTCGCAGCTGGTGTCGTACTCGGGCCGGCAGCAGACCCTCGCCGAAGTGGCCGCGCGCATCCTGGAGCTGGCGCCGGAAGAGACGGAGCCCCGCGATCTGCCGCCCGACGGTGGCCCCGCGTCGATGGCGGGCGCGCTGCGTGTCGCGATCACGGCGGCGGGGCTCGACGTCGACGTGCGTGTCGAGCCGCGTCTCGGCGCGGGCGCAGCGGCCGGAGATCGCACCGTCTTCGTGGCGTCGCGTGGCTTCGGCCGGCGGGAGTGCGTTCGCCTCGTCGCGCACGAAGTGCTCGGTCACGCGGTAGCGGCCGCGAACGGCGCGCGCCATCCGCTGCGTCTCGTCGAGACCGGCACCGCGGGAAGCTTCGAGGATCAGGAAGGCACCTCGATCGCGCTCGAAGAAGCGGCCGGCACGCTCGACGCATCGCGATGGCGCGTGCTCGCCGCGCGCGTGGTCGCGACCGACCGCATGCATGCGGGCGCGTCGTTCGGCGAGACGGCGCGCGCGCTCCACCGAGATCTCGGACTGCCCGCGGACGTCGCGGTCGTCACCGCCGAGCGCGCGTATCGCGGCGGCGGTGTGGCGCGAGACGCCGGATATCTCGCCGGCTATCTGCGCGTGCGCGCGGCGCTCGAGCGAGGTGAGACCACGCTCGACGAGCTACGACAAGGACGCGTGTCGTTGTCCGCGCTGCCGGTGCTCCGCGCGCTGGACGTCGTTCCCGTGCATCGACCCAGCACGGAGGAAGTGCTCGCGCGGGTGCGCGTGGCGATTGGGTAAGGAGACGAGCGAGAGCGCGCAGCGCCGCGAACGGGCGAGCGGAGCGAGCGAACGCGAAGCGCGATGAGCCGCGCGGACGAGGCGGTCTCCGCGAGAGACAGGCGCCGTCCGTCGCGAGCGAAGCGAGGCGGAGCCGGGGTGAGGCCGAAGGGCGCGCCAGCGCCCCTAGAGACCCAGCGCCCCTAGAGACCCAGCGCCCCTAGAAACTCAGCACGCTACCGACCGAGCGGGCGGAGCTTGATGCCGAGCAGGTTCGCGATCGGCTGGGCCAGCGGGCGCGGCATCGTGGGCAGACGTGCTTCCACCACCGCGCGAGCGCGCGCGTGCGGCTCGCCCTTGAGCGACGGCAGCACCACCTCCGCCCAGCGGAGCAGCGTCTTGGGCTCCGCGGTCGAGAGCGCGAGCTCGAGCACGGGCTCGAGACGCTTCTGGTACGCGACCGACGCCGTGCAGAGCGCCGCGAACGCATTGACCAGACCGTCCTTGCCCACGTCCGTCGTCTGCGAGAACGCTTCCGTCAGCTGTGGCAGATGACGCGCGACGCGCGCCGGCGCGAGCTTGGCCATCACCGGCAGCGCAGCCGCCGACGTCTGCACCGTGCGCTTGTTCGGCGACGCCACCGACACCGCGAAGCGATCGATCGCCGCGACCAGCATGTCGGGCTTCTTCACCAAGAGGTCGTCGAGGATGCGTGCCGACGTCGTCGCCGTCGTCGGTTTGTCGCTCGTGAGGTTGTCGGCGTGGGTCACGACCGCCGCCGAGTCGTTCGCCGCGATGATGCGGTCCGCTGCCTCGGTGGTCGCGCTGCCACGTCCCTCGTCGCCCGCGGGCGGCGGAACGCTCGGAGAGCTGCCGGCCACGGTCGTTCCCGGAGACGACGTCGTTCCGGGCGACACAGGCGACACAGTCGTTCCCGGCGAAGACGCAGCGACCACGGAGCCGGCCGAAGAGGCAGGAGCCTTTCCGTTGGCCGCGAGATCCGCCGGGGCTTTCTTCGCGGCGGTCTCTTTGCTCGTCTTCGACACCATCTTCCTCATCTGCGGCGGCGACTATATGCGATGCGCGCGCATCGCGCACTCGTCTCGGGGCGTGTTCAGGCGGTGGCGAGCACTTCGATCAACCGCGGCAGACTGTTGGCGAAGCGCTGCGTCGTGTTTCGGTGCCCGCCGTCGAACTCTTCGTGCAGCAGAGGCACGTCGCGCGCGCGCAGCAGCTTGGCGAGGCGTCGTGCCCCGAAGTGCAGCCCGTGCTCGTCGCGGTTGCCGGCATCGAGGTACACGAACGACGCACGCGCGAGCGCCGCGGGAAAGCGCTCGAGCAGCAGAACCGGATCGTGCTCGAGGTAACGCGCCCACGCGTCCGGCACGACGAGAGCGGTCGCCGGATCGAAGGGCAGATCACAATGAGGGTACGGCCGCGTCATGCTCGGCGCGTACGCTGCGGCGCACGCGAGCAGCGCGATCGCCTCGAAGTCCGCATCGCCCCGCGGCCCCTGCTCGCGCATTCGGCCTGCGAACGCTTCGAGGCCGCCCTCGCGATCGAGCACGGTGGCGACGGCCGTGAACGTCGGGCGCAAGCTCGTCTCGAAGAGCGCGTCGCCCGCGTGGCTGCCGATCGCGGCGAACGTGTCGGGTCGATCGATGCCGATGCGAAGCGCACCGAAGCCGCCGGACGAGCGGCCCACGATGGCTCGCGCCTCGCGCGTCGGGATCGTGCGGTAGAGCTGGTCGACGAAGGGCACGACCTCTTCGACGAGGTACGTCTGGTAGGAGCCGGTCGCGGGCGAGTCGAGGAACTGGCTGCCGCCCCAGCGGTTCACCGCGTCGGGCACGACGAGGATCGCCTCGACGCACTCGGCGCGCGCGAGAAGCGACTCGTAGATCTCGAAGATGTTCTTGTCCCAGAGCCGGAACGACGCGAGCGTGCGGTGCGCGGCGCCGAACGCGGGCAGCACCATCACGAGCGGGAAGCGTCGGGGCTTGGTCTCGTCGTAGCTCGGCGGGAGATACACGAGCACCTCGCGCTCGGTCGGATCGGAGAGCACGTTGCCGCGCAGCACGGCGCTGCGGAGAAGAGGTGTCTCGAGCCGTCCACGGAGCATCATGGTGCAGCGGTCGGCGGTGCAGCCGTCGGAGGTACACGCGAGACGCGGACCGCGTCACCGCGCAGGTGCGCATCCGTCTCGACCGCGAGCGGACTGCCGCCGACGTCGACGGTCGTTCCTCCGACGCGCGCCGCCGCTGCCGCCGACATCGCCATCCGATGCGGCACGGCGCCGTCGCCGCGAAGCCACTGGGCGAGCTGCGCCATCGCCCCTCGATCGAGGTGCGTCTCGCTCTCGGCCAGCGACGCGAAGTGGAGCCGGCCCGTCAGGGCGAAGTCGGCCGTTCCGATCGTGCCGCTCGTCGTCCACGCGCCCCGGCCGGCGTCCGGGCAGCCGTCGTCGTCGGTGCGCCCGTTGATCGTCTCCGGCTGATCGCGGCACTGATCGCTCGCATCCGACACACCATCGCGATCGTCGTCGTCGTCCGGGCAGCCATCGGCGTCCTGGTGGCCGTCGACGTCCTCGGCCGCTATCGGGCACGCATCGTCCGCGTCGAGCACGCCGTCGCCGTCGTTGTCCGGATCCGGGCAGCCATCGCCGTCCTGGAACTGATCGAGGTCTTCGAGCGGGCCGGGGCACGTGTCGATCGAGTCCGGCACGCCGTCGCCGTCGTCGTCCACGTCGGGACAGCCGTCCGTGTCCTCGTGACCGTCGGCGTCCTCGGCCTGATCGACGCACTCATCGACGTCGTCGAGCACGCCGTCGCCGTCCGTGTCGCCGATCGGATCGTTGCAGCCATCCTCGTCCGCGTCGTGATCGAAGTCCGACGCCTCGTTCGGACAGTGGTCGTCGAGATCCGGGACGAGATCGCCGTCGTTGTCCGGCTCGGGACAGCCGTCCTCGTCCTCGTGACCGTCGAAGTCCTCGGGCAGCGTCGCGCATGCATCGTGATCGTCGGTGATCCCGTCGCCGTCACGATCGTGCACGCGCGGCGCGAACGAGATCCCCAGGATGAGACGCCCTGCGGGCGAGCCGACGCCCGCCACGAGACCGGTGCCGCCCGCGAGCGTGATCTGCGTGTCCGCGATCGTGTAGCGGCCTCCGAGGCGCCACTCGACCGACGTGCTCGCCGAGTTGCCGAACGGATTCTCGAGATCCGTCGTCGCGTCGACTTCGGCGATGGCCATCATGTGATCGATGAAGAAGACCGGGACCTGGACCGCGATGCCGCCGTAGAGCTGGTTGCGGAACGAGACGTCGAGGATCGTCGGCTCGGCGAAGTGATGTCGCGCGCCGAGCTGACCGCCGATGCCGAAGTCGAGCAGGTGGAAGTCGGCGAGGATGCCGCCCTCGATCGTCGGTGCGCCTTCGCCGGCGAACGCGTCGCTCATGCCGAGCGGGATCGTCGTCGCGAACTGCAGCGCGAGGCCTTCGCCCTCGTGACGCGCGCGATCGACGGTCGAGTCCTCACCGAGCAAGCGCGCGCGAACGGCGAGACGCGGATCGCGGATCGCGACGACCGGGAGCGCCGCGCCTCCGTCGTAGAACGGGCCGTTGCCCTGCTGATAGGCGACGACGGGCGCGTCGATCACGACGGCGAAGCGCCCGAGGATACCGACCTGGAAGAGCGCATCCGCGTCCACGCGATCGGACACGATGCCGGTGCGCATCGACGGGTCGGTGCTGCTGCGCAGGACGAAGGGCTGCGAGGCCCAGTTCACGTAGAGCCCGAAGTTCGTGTTGAAGGGCCCGGGCGTGCGCGTGCCGGTGATGCCGAGGAAGCCATCGCCGTCGGGCGCGGGCGTGAAGCGAGAGAAGTCGTAGCTGCGTTGCGCGTGCGCGACCGACGTGCCCCCGACAGAGAGGGCGACCAACGCGAGCAGGGCGAGCTTCCGCACGCGCGGAGGATACGTGAGGGAGCGAGCCTCGCGCACCGTCGTCGTGCGGGTCCGAGGAGTCCGCTCACAGGCGATGCCGGGACCGCGCTGCCCGTCCCGCTGGTTGACGCGCGCGCGCGATCACGCCAACCCGTCGGGATCGTGCGCCCCGTCTCCGTCTACGTGCACTTCCCGTGGTGCCTCAAGAAGTGCCCGTACTGCGACTTCAACTCGCACGCGACGCCGCGCGATGCCGTGCCGCACGCCGCTTACGCCGATGCGGTCCTCGCGGAGCTTCGTCTGCGGCAGACCTCGATCGCGCCCGACGCGGAGCTGGTCAGCATCTTCTTCGGCGGCGGCACACCTTCTCTCTGGGAGCCGCGCGAGCTCGGGCGCGTGCTCGCGGGCGTGCGCGATGCCTTTCCCGTCGTCGCGTCGGACGTCGAGATCACCGTCGAGTGCAATCCGACGTCCCTCGATCGCGAGCGCGCCGCGGGCATGCGCGAGGCCGGCGTGAACCGGCTCTCGGTCGGCGTGCAGTCGCTCGACGCGGGGCGCCTGCAGTACCTCGGGCGCCTGCACGATCCGAGCGGCGCGATCCGCGCGGTGAGCGACGCGGTGGCCGAGATGCCGCGCGTGAGCGCCGATCTCATGTTCGGTGCGCCCGGCCAGCGCGCGGACGACTTCGTGCCCGAGCTCGAGCGCATCCTCGAGACCG